>JAUVAG010000256.1 GCA_030591825.1 Dethiosulfatibacter sp. | reverse complement strand
TTTTTTTATATTAATGTATAATGATTTATCACAACTAAATTATTTTTTCAATACTATACCCATATTATCGGTTAAATCGATAAATGTAAACAATCAATAATCTATTAAACCATAAAAAATATTTATGGTTATTATACAATTTGCAAATCTTTACAAAATATAAAGAAACAATTATTTTTTCACAAAGTATTGCTTATTTCATGAATTAGTATTAACATACAAGGTGGATAAATTTGATTAGGGAGTGATTTTTTGAAAACCGGCGATGTCAAAGACAACAATGCATACAATGTACTTGACCATTGGTACAATACTAAATCCTTGATAATACTTGAATGTCTCATACTTGGAGTATTTGTAGGATTTATAGTGGTGCTTTACAGATTTTTGCTGGACTTTGTCAGCAGATTCATGGACAAATACATATTTATACATATCAAGGATCCACATTATATTCCTTACATAATAGCATTCCTTCTACTTTCGGCTTTTATTGTAAACAAGATGCTCTCCATGCAACCCTTGATATCTGGAAGTGGTATTCCACAGGTAAAAGGATACATATTCAGGCAGATTAAAATGCCCTGGCTTAGTATTCTTATTAGCAAATTCGTGGCAGGAGTGCTATGCATAGGCTCAGGATTGTCACTGGGAAGGGAAGGTCCCTCCATACAACTTGGTGCCGCTGCCGGCAAAGGCTTCTGCCGGATATTCAAAAGGAAAAAAATAGAAGAAAAATATCTTGTGACAGGAGGTGCAAGTGCAGGTCTTGCAGCAGCATTCAATGCTCCCCTTGCAGGGGTTGTATTCGCGCTTGAGGAAGTCCACAAGAATTTTTCACCATTTATAGTAATTACGGTACTTGCAACAGCAGTCGGTGCAGAGTTTGTTTCCGAAACATTCTATGGCTCAAATCCTGTTCTAAACTTTGACATAGTAGACAAGTTCCCTTTGGCCTACTATAATTCAATAATACTATTAGGATTCATACTTGGAATTTGCGGCATACTATACAATAACTTTCTTGTCCTAGCTTTGGACTTTTTTAGTTCAGACAAATTAATAAAGAAAAAATACAAGATGTACCTGGTATTTCTTATATCAGGAGCTGCAATAGCTTTCATTCCAGAAATCACAAGAGGCGGACATCACCTTATAGAGCCTATTGTAGACCTTAATTATGGAATGAAGACTGTTCTGGTGTTTCTTGTTCTGAAGTTTATATTTTCCATGTTTTCATATGGTTCCGGAGCACCCGGTGGAATATTCCTTCCTCTTCTTGTTATAGGTGCATTGATAGGTTCTCTTTATGGTCAGCTCCTAAGCGCAAACTCGGGAATGGACCCTGTATATATACAAAACATGGTAGTATTTGCAATGGCAGGCTTTTTGACAGCAGTTGTTAGGGCACCAATAACCAGTTGTATTTTAATTTGTGAAATGACAGGATCTTTCACACACTTTCTGCCATTGACAGTTGTAGTAATCATCTCGTATCTTGTACCTGAATTCTTCAACTGCCATCCAATATACGATACACTACTCAACAGATCCCTTAAAAACAACAACTCAACTTATGTAGGGGCTGAAAAATGCAAGGTTCTTCTTGAAAAGACCGTTGTTGTGGATTCAACCGCGGAAAACGAAACAATCAAGAATATTAAGTGGCCTGAAAACTGTCTCTTGGTAAACATAGAACGATGTGCAAAGGACTATATTCCACGTGGCTCATTCACTTTGCTGGCTTCAGACCAGGTAACCTTCATTACCGATGAAGCATATGCAGCAGATATAAAGAAAAAGCTTGGACATCTTATGGATGACCCCTACCTTGACTCCTCATGCTTTATCGATAATACAGTGGAGGAAATAATAGAAGATCCCGTAGAGAACTTAATAGAAAAGGAATAATAAATAAAAAAGTAAACCTACCATTGGTTTACTTTTTTCATATCATTCTTCGGTTTTTAATTTCATTGCAACAACTATTTCTTGTTTACATTCCAGTAGAGAAGTCCACCTTCCTCGTGGGAAAGTATAAGCCCTGATTTCTTCAGAACTCTTTGAGAAGGAATATTGTCCTGTAGAGTGGATGCTGTGATGTTCTTAATCTTCACCTTCTTCTGTGAAAATGCCCACTTCACAAGTTCAGTCAAGGCTTCAGTCATATATCCTTTATTCCTGAATCTTTCCTCAGTACCAAAGCCTACTTCGAGTTTTCCTTCTTCACCTTCAATACCCTTGAATCCTATTTCTCCAATTATTAACTTCTCTTCCTTGAGAACCATCTGCCAGAATGTATAAAAGGCGTAGTTTTCAGGATCCTGTTCCATCTTTACTATCTTTATATCATATATCTTTTTCATTTTATCATCTGGCTCATCTGAAAAGAGTTGAAAACCCAATTCTTCAGCCAGTTGAATCTTGTTGGCCAGGGCTCTCTTCATCTCATCCGGTGTCAAAGGCACCAGCAACAATCTGTCCGATTCTATAAACATATAATTCCCTCCCTATTTTTTCTTTTTATCATGCTTCAACGCAATCTTGCTTGCTATATCTTCAATAATATTCTGCTCGCTGTATGGTGTTCTTTCGTAGTCGTTTTTTATCTGCTTCTCAGGAAGCTTGATTTTCTTATAGTCTATCTCCATATAATCTATCTGCTTCAAAAGATGACTTATACAATTTATCCTGGCGTTCTTCTTTATGTCGGACTCTACCACATGCCATGGTGACTTTGTAGTATCAGTATATTTGAACATTATATCCTTGGCTTCGGAATAGCTTTCCCATCTCTTTCTGGCTTCCATGTCCATGTCGCTTAACTTCCACCTCTTAGTAGGGTCGTTTATCCTATCTTGGAACCGTTTTTCCTGTTCCTCGTCACTTACTGAAAACCAATATTTAATCAGTATTATTCCAGACTTTATTAACATGTTTTCAAATTCAGGTACAGAATTCAAAAAATCCCAGTATTCATCTTCTGAGCAAAATCCCATTACTCTTTCGACACCTGCTCGATTATACCAGCTTCTGTCAAAAAGTACTATTTCACCGGCTGATGGGAAATGAGATACATATCTTTGAAAATACCACTGGGTTCTTTCAGTCTCCGTAGGCTTGGCAAGAGCTGCCACCCTGGCATGTCTGGGATTGAGAGGCTGGGTTATACGCTTGATGGTTCCACCCTTTCCTGCTGCATCTCTACCTTCAAAAACTACAATGACACGCAGGCCTCGCTCAATAACCCATCTCTGCATCTTGACTAATTCAATCTGAAGTTCCCTAAGTTTTTTCTCATATACTTTTGTAGATAATTTAACTGTTTCCTTCATTCTATCACCGCCTAAGAAATCAATAACTTTAATTTACTATTATATTTATTGTACCATATTTGTAGTTTTATTGTCTAGATATGTGTCTATTAGTTAGTTTATAAT
>JAUVAG010000174.1 GCA_030591825.1 Dethiosulfatibacter sp. | reverse complement strand
TTACAAACATGTCGCTTTTAATACTTGTAATACCTTCATCGTTTATTACAACAATTTCACCAGGCTCAACATCTCTAACAAATTCTCCACCCATTGCTTCAATTGCACAGCTTTCAGAAGCAAGAAGATATCCATCTTCCCTCTTTCCAATACATAAAGGTCTAAGTCCGAAAGGGTCTCTCATTCCTATAAGTTCTGTTTCAGTCATTATAACAAAGGCAAAAGCTCCCTTTATTATCTCCATTACATTCTTTGCCGACTTTACCATATCGCCCTTGAAATTTCTTGCCAAAAGGTTGGCGACAACCTCTGTATCAGTGGACGATTGAAATATAACTCCGCTGTCCTCCAGCATTTCTCTCAAGGCTTCTGTATTGGTAAGGTTTCCATTATGTGATAGTGCAAGGGAACCCTTTCTGTATTTTACAACAAGAGGCTGCGCATTTGCCTGCAGACTGTCACCTGTTGTTGAATATCTTACGTGAGCCGTAGCCATTCCACCTACAAGACTTTTCAGTACATTGTTGTTGAAAATTTCCGCTACGAGTCCCATATCCTTGTGGTATTCTATTCCGCCGCCTGATTTCACAGCTATTCCAGCGCTTTCTTGTCCACGGTGCTGAAGTGCAAACAAACCATAGTATGCCAACTGAGAAACAATTTCAGGCTTCTCCGAATAAACACCTATAACTCCGCATTCTTCATGCAGCTTATCTTCTCCAAACATCTTATCATACATATATTACTCCTGAATCCTTTTTAGTACTTCCTGGTAAGTATCTTCTACATCACCCATGTCTCTTCTAAATCTATCCTTGTCAAGCTTTCTGTTTGTTCCAAGCTCCCAAAGTCTGCAAGTATCAGGAGATATTTCATCAGCGAGAATAATCTTTCCTTCATACATTCCAAATTCAAGTTTGAAGTCAATAAGTCTAATATTTCTCTCTGCAAAATATTTCGAAAGAACTTCATTTACCTTGAATGCATATTTCTTTATTATTGCAACAGTCTCTCTATCTGCAATACCTACTGCATAAACATGATAGTCATTTATCATAGGATCTCCAAGATCATCATCCTTGTAACTAAATTCAAAAATTGTTTCTTTAAGCTCTGTACCTTCTTCAAGACCCATTCTCTTTGCAAATGAACCAGCAACTACATTTCTAATTATTACCTCAAGAGGTACTATTTCAACAGCCTTTACAAGAGACTCTCTGTCGCTTAAAAGCTTTTCATAATGAGTTGGTATTCCATTTTCTTCCAAAAGCATAAACATAGCAGCAGACATTTTATTGTTTACAACACCTTTACCAACAATAGTACCCTTCTTCTCTCCATTGAACGCAGTAGCATCATCCTTATAGTCAACTATATACTGTTTTTCATTGTCAGTTTTAAATACCTTCTTAGCTTTTCCTTCATACAACATTTCAAGTTTTTTCATTGTTATTCCTCCAAAATTTTCAAATTCGATTTTATTTGACATATCTGATACGATTTAAAGTTAATAAATTGATTCATCTTAAAATTATTAAAACTTCGTCAGCTACAAGGATAATATGGTTTACAGGCGAGGTCTCGACTTCGAGGTTCGTCAATCTACATTATCAATAAAAATTGACGTTCCGAGGGAGTAGAGAGCCTGTAAATTATATTATCCCAACTTGCTGAAGTCACCTATATCTGACTTTGAATGTTTGCGTCTTTTTCCTTTACTGCTGCAGCCATTTCAGCCTTGTATTCCTTGAATTTAACCTTCAACACGTCATACTTGATTGACAGCATCTGCACTGCAAGAAGTGCTGCATTTTCAGCTCCGTTTATAGCAACTGTAGCAACTGGAACTCCGCTTGGCATCTGTACTATGGAAAGAAGAGAATCTAGTCCGTCCATTGTTGAAGACTTTATTGGAAGTCCTATAACAGGAAGAGTGCTGACTCCTGCAAGAACTCCGGGAAGATGTGCTGCCTTTCCTGCAGCCCCTATGATTAGGTCGTATTCCTTGTATGCATTCTTTGCGAAATCCAATGCTTCAAATGGTGTTCTATGTGCCGATATTACCCTTGCATCAAAGTCAACATCAAATTTTCTTAAAACCTTAAGTCCCTTTTCAACTACAGGCAAATCTGAATCACTGCCCATTATTACTGCTACCTTCATGGTAATCCTCCTAAAATGTATTATTTAAAATAGTTTATTCCCGCTTCAAATATCTTCTGATCCTTATTTCCAGGAATATTTATATGTAGATTGTCTCCAATTCTTTCTGAATGCCCCATTTTACCAAGTATTCTTCCATCAGGGCTTGTAATTCCTTCAACTGCTTCCACAGATCCGTTTGGATTGGCAAAACCATTATATGTCGGTTGTCCGTTGACGTCCACATACTGTGTCGCAATCTGACCAGCCGCTTCAAGTTTCGCAATCCACTTTTCGTTTGCTATGAATCTTCCCTCTCCGTGTGATACAGGTATTGCATGGATATCTCCTACCTTGCAGTTACTGTACCATGGTGAAAGATTCGATGTTATCCTGGTATTAACAAAAGTTGATATATGTCTACCTATCTTATTATAGGCTAGCGTAGGTGAATCCTCTTCAAGGTCCCTTATTTCGCCGTACTGCACAAGACCAAGTTTTATGAGAGCTTGGAATCCATTGCATATTCCAAGCATAAGACCGTCCCTGTTTTTAAGAAGGTCCATTACTGCTTCCTTAAGCATTGGATTTCTGAATACGGAAGTTATGAACTTTCCTGAACCTTCAGGCTCGTCTCCTGCACTGAATCCTCCTGGAATTGCAATTATTTGCGATTCTTTGATTTTATCAGCCATTTGCTTTATAGACTCGTCTATACTCATACTATTAAAGTTTTTGAATACGAATATTTCCGCTTCTCCACCAGCTCTTTTAAAAGCTTTTGCAGTATCATATTCACAGTTTGTTCCCGGGAATACTGGAATAAACACCTTTGGCTTTGCAATTCCACCTTTTCCCTTTATAACCCTTCCTGCTGTATATTCAAATTTCCTTACTTCACCCTCTATATCTTCCTTTGCAGGGAAGACCTTGTCAAGAGGCTTCATCCAGGCATCTATCATCTCGTCAAGTTCTATTTCCACACAGTTTATCTTGATTATCTCATCTTCTATAGTCTTCCCTATATTTATATGCTCAAGACCTTCAAGATAGTCAAGGGATTCCACTTCAAGAACAAGTGACCCGTATGAAGGCTCAAATAAACTATTAAGGTCGGTGTTGAATTTACAAAGTGCACCTATCTTGTTTCCAAAGGCCATCTTAGATATTGCAGCTCCCAATCCACCTTTACCTATGGTATGAGCTGAAAGAATGCTTCTCTTTTCTATAAGTTCAGCTATCTTACTGTACTTCACTCTTATATCTTCATAAAAAGGAAGTCCATTTTCTTCCTGTTTTATTTCAACGGCTACTATATATGATCCTGATTTCTTGAATTCAGGAGATATAACCTTGCTTGCCTTTGCATGGGTTACTGCAAATGATACTAGAGTTGGAGGTACGTCCATGTCCTTGAATGTTCCAGACATGCTGTCCTTTCCTCCTATTGCAGGTATGTCCAGCTCTGTCTGTGCCTTGAATGCTCCAAGTAGTGCCGAAAAAGGCTTACCCCATCTCTTCTCTTCCTTGTTAAGCTTCTCAAAGTATTCCTGAAGAGTAAGTCTTACCTTACTGTAATCTCCACCCATTGCAACAATTTTTGCAAGTGAATGTATTACTGCATACTGTGCACCGTGGTATGGACTCCACTTTGAAAGGTCAGGATCAAATCCGTGAGCCATGAGTGTACATGTATCTGTTTTTCCATCAAGTACAGGAAGCTTTGCAGCCATTCCTTCAGTAGGTGTCAGCTGATACTTTCCTCCATAAGGCATGAGAACAGTTCCCGCACCAACAGTTGAGTCAAATCTTTCACCAAGACCCTTCTGCGATGCATTGTTGAGCTTCCTAAGGTTGTCAAGCCATGCATTCTTCACATCGTCATTATCGCATTCTATATTTCTAATCTCAAATGCAGGCTTTTCAGAAGGCTCTGCAACATATATGTTGCATTTCTGCTTCACTCCATTTGTTTCGAGAAAGGCTCTTGAAATGTCAAGTATTGAATCGCCTCTCCACTTCATCACAAGTCTTCCAGTATTAGTAACTTTAGCAACTATTGCAGTTTCAAGATTTTCCGTATATGCCAGCTTAATAAATTCATCTACATCTTTTTCATCTACAACAACAGCCATTCTTTCCTGCGATTCCGATATTGAAAGCTCTGTTCCAT
>JAUVAG010000138.1 GCA_030591825.1 Dethiosulfatibacter sp. | reverse complement strand
GTGTAGTAAGACGCAAGGTTGAAGTTTAGTGTCGATCCTGATTTTTCAGCGGCATCTTCCATTCCAGTTGATTTATATATGTTTTTCATCCTGCTTTCCATAAAAGGTCCACCTGGACTGTCGCCTATTATAACTTCAGCTCCTTCTGATATGAGTATATCGGCCAGTGCTTGAACAAATACGGGATTGGTTGTTGTGGCCTCCTCAGGGATCTTCTTCATAAGAAGATTTGTCTTGAGCAGCACCCTGTCTCCCTTTAATACAAACCTGTCAATTCCTCCCAGGTTATCAAAGGTTTTCATCAATGATTCTTTTAGTTTATCATAATCATATTCACTGCATTTCACTAATGATACGGTCATATTTCCCTCCAATCTGTTTTAAATTTCCAATATCTTTATCTCAATGGAACAAACTTCATCGCCACTCATTATAGATTTGAGTATCTTCACATCAACATCTTTTCCTGTGATTTTTTCCCATATGTCCTTGTAAAAGCCTGCGCCGCAGTAGCAGTATTCAACATCTATGCTTTCATCCTTTAGAAGCATTTTCCTTACTCTTGGACAATGGCAATAGAAATAGTTCTTCTCTTCCCTGCTGCAAGCTTCAAAATATTTTTGGAATTCCTTGGGTATCTTGGTTGCAGTAATTATATTACCATCCAGAACACCTGCCGATCCCCAGCCTTTTTCAATAATCATTTCCACCTGGTCGTCTGTCAGGTTTTTATATTCCTTGATCTCCCTTTTGAAGTTACTTTCAAAGGTTTTATGCACCAGCTTAAGATCATTAGTGTTTTCATACAGCTCGTGAAGTTCCATAAGCTTGTCTTCCGGATAATGACAGGCTGCCGAACACATAATATCCATTATTTCATCAGGGTTAAATTTTTCCTTAAGGCTGCTCATTAAGCTTTTGGACCAGTAAATCAGGTCATCTGAATTTTCTTCCGGAAATAAGTCATCAACGCTTTTTTTCATGTTTGTTACGGTTTTCCTTATCTTTTCTCTCCAGTTTTTCTCAAAATCCGAATTAGCCATAATATTTCCTCACACTCTTTATATATGAATTAATTTTTTTCATCACTTAATTTTACCTTGTTTTATGTAAATTGTCATTCAAATCCAAAATAAAAACACCATCCAGGTAATATAGACAGTGTTTCCGGTAATTTTATTATTATCTCATTGCAACTGCATGATGTGGACAATAGGAAACACATTTTCCGCATCCAGTACATTTTTCCTCGTTTATAGTTAGTTCCCCCATAAATAATCCCTTCTTTTCAACTGCTTTCGCGGGACATATCCTCTTTACAGGGCAAAATGGGGATTTATCACATACTGACTGACTTATATATGCCTTCTTTTTCTTTCCTTTGATTTCTGTTATCTTCTTGATTTTTTTACTCAACTCGCACCTCCATGTTTCTAACATTATATACCCCCCGGGGGTGTTTAGTCAAGCTTAGTTTCACTAGAAAATGTCTTTTCATATTTTTTAACACCAATAAACAGCCATACTAATCCGAAGACAAACATGTAAATGATATCAGGCACAACTGCACCAAATTCCTTTCCCTTGATAAATATTTCCTGAACATTTTTAGCATATCCAATCAATGGCCATGCAGCACTTGAAATTATTCTTAATGCATATGGCATTTGTTCTATTGGCCATACGCACCCTGCTGCTACAAAGGTAGGAAGAGAAAGCATAAATGATACTTTTGTATACTCAACTCTATCTTTTGTAAATGATGCCAGTATCATTGATAATCCTGTAATGGCAAATGCAAACATCAAAGTCAGCAAAGCTACTGTCAATAGACTTCCTCTTACAGGTACGTGGAATATATACTTAATTCCAGCCAATCCAAGAAGCATTGACGGCATGATTCCTACCATACAAGAAGCTGTAACTGCCAAAGCCTTTTGTGCAGTATTACCTGAACTCAGATAGTCTTTTCCCCTGATAAACTTTGATCCCATGGATGACATCATTAGTTGCTGGAAAAATATAGCCAGATAACAAGCTATAAGATAGTTCATATATCTCATCTTGGAATCATATAGAATTCTCTCTCCAATATTCAATGACAAGGCTAAATTTTTAGCAATCTGTGGAAGAACTCCCTTTGCCTCAATAACCTTAATCTCAACACCTGCTGCTATTGTTTGTATTATTACTGCAGCCTGCGCATATGCATTGTTGGATACAACTAAATTTGTACCATCCATTATAACCAGTATCTCTTTTGGATTTCCAATAGATACTCCCGACTCAAATCCTTCAGGGACAACTATACCCATTTGAGCCTCTCCGTCGTATAACAGCTGCTCCAACTCCTGCCTGTTTTCAGGATAGTATTTGACATCAAACCTCTCATTGGAAAGGAAACTTCCGGATATCATATTACTTAAGCCAGATCCGTCTTCATCAACTATTGCGATGGGGATGTCATTTACATAGTCGTTTACATATACTCCTCCGAAGAACATTGTAAGAAAAACCGGTCCAATGAAGAGAAGAATCATCGTACCTGCATAATCAAATATCGACCGAAACTATTTTTTGAATGTTTTTAGAAATATCTTCATTGTCAGAATCCTCCTTTCCTGTCTCCATAAATATAACTACAATCTCTGCAAGAACAAGGAATACTGCCCCAAAACAAAGCATATATACAAGATCATCTGTCATTTCACCAATCATTGAACCTTTTAGAAAAATATTTCTGTAATTGTCAACAAAATGAATAAAAGGTATGTAATTTGCAAAGGCATGATATCCTGACGGCATTGATATCAAGGGCCATGTAGTGCCGGCCAGTATGGAATTCGGTATAATAAACAGTCCAGCTCCTACAAGTGCTACCATTTTTTTCCTGATTACAGCTGAAATCAACACAGTAAAAGATGCTACTGCAAAGCATAAACCAAAAGACATTAAAATAACATCCCTCATACTGCCTCTAAATGGAATTCCTATTACTTTTGCAAGAATCGCCGTACATATTATATACATCAATGTTCCAATAAAAGTAAAGAATATTACCTTTCCTGCAGCATATCCCAGCCTTTTCTTTTTCTCCATATTTAACATTTCATGCTTTATAGATGTAGCAGCACACAAAGCAATTGCTATCTGTATTAATCCTGCTACAAGCATGGGTGTTAGAAAATCCTGAAAGCTCTGACTAGGATTATATAAGGTTTTACTCCTAAATATAAATCCCTGGGCTGTTTCAAGAGAGTCCTCATAGGACATCCCAAGTCTTGCCATTAACTGCTTGGATGTAATACCTGCCTTGTATGTTAACAGTATTTCTGTTGCCTTTGCTTTGGCTGCACTGGTTACAGACATATTGCTTCCATCATATATCATAGCTATTGATGGTGACTCAAGACCCATTATATCGTCATAAAAACCTTCCGGTATTATGATCCCTGCTCTGGCCTTGCTATTTCGAATTAATTTTTCAAGTTCTTCATTGCTATCTACTCGATATTTCACATCGAATGTTTCATTAGAATCAAACTGTTGTGCCAACTCCATACTAAATGATGACCCATCATGGTCAACCACTACTATTGGAATATCCCTAAGAACTTCTCCAGATAATTCAACTCCAAGAATTAGCACTACTATTAGCGGTAATATAAACAGAACTACAATATTTGTCTTTCCTTCTACAAGGATCTTGATTTCTTCCTTGAATGACTTAATCATCACTCAGTCACTTCCTGTCCTAGAAAGTCAACAACTGCAGTCATTCCAGGTCTAAACAATTCATCATTATTTTCGATTTCTATTTTTACCCCAAAAGAAACTATATCAAAATTACCATTTTCTGATGTCGATTTCTTTACTGCAAAATCAGGTTGCTTATTAACTGTAGCTACCTTTCCTATAAATTCCTTGTCTTTAAAAGCCAGCAATGCAACCTTGGCTTCCTGTCCTTCCATTATTTCTGAAATCTCGTCCTCATCTACATTTACTGTTACCCAGCATGTGTCAAGATTGCTCACAGTAGCTAGAGACATTCCTGTTGATACAAGTTCTCCCTCATCAACATTTATGGCTGTCATTACTCCATCGATTGATGCCTTGATTACTGTATCTTCAAGATATACTCTAACTTCATCGAGTCCAGCCTCAGCTTGTTCAAGTTTACCCTTTGATGCTACAAGACCTGCTTCTGCCATAGCTAGTTGTGCATTTGCAGCATCCTTCTGTTCTATTCTTGCTCCTTCAATTGCCATGTCAAGTGTTTGTGCATATACTTCTTTTTGAGTTCTTATTTCTTCAAGTTTTTGAAAAGATATTGCTCCGCCATCATATAACACTTTTACCCTGTCATAGGTGGAACTCCATAAGGTATATACACTCTCAGCCTGTATTACCTGCTGGTTTCTTGCTCCATTTTCCGCCATATCACTTACTGCCTTTGCCATGTCTCTCTGACTGGTCGAAGCCTCTACACCTGCCTTGGCTTGTTCTACCACTGCCAACAACTGCTGCTCTTTTGCCTGAAGTTCATCACTGGATATTTCCAGAATGACATCTCCAATCTTCACATTTTGGCCTTCTGATACATTAATAGCCTCTATTCTTCCCGGAATTTTAGTATTTACGCTTACATCCTTTGCAGCAACTATTCCCTGGAATACATCCTTTTGCGCACTTTCACCATTGATGCCCTTAGAAGTTGATATTATTGCAACTGCAGCTACAACAATGATTAATCCAATTACCAACTTGTTTATATTTCTGCCAAACCAACTTGAGTCAGTCTTCTTTTTTATTTTCTCAACGTCTTTTGTTTTCTCAACGTTATTTGTTTTATTTTTTTTATCTTCCATTTTTAATAAACCTTCCTTTTATGAGTTTAAGATAATCTTCTAGTAAACAAGAATTCCTGCATCATTCATATATTTCACTTTTGCCATAGTATAGCTGTATTTTATTCTTGCAACTGATGC
>JAUVAG010000212.1 GCA_030591825.1 Dethiosulfatibacter sp. | reverse complement strand
TCAGTTTTTTTCGTTTTATAGCATATCTAAATGACTTCACAGAAGTCATAAATTATTTTTACCGAATCATCATAGGATTAAAATGATTGATATATTTGTATTTCAATTACATCCTGAATATAATGACGAAAAGCATTATAATAACCAATATTCCTCCTACAAGGTAGATGGAATAGGTTATGCTGTTGAATTTATCCTGTATCGATTTTATATCTTTTGACAGTGTTGTTATATTGCCATTCATATTGTCTTTTATTGATTCTCCCGCTTCTTCAATTGTTTCAACGGACTTGCTTCTAAGAGAAGAAAGCATTATCTCAAGTCTCTTCATTGGAGGATTCTCCTCCATGAATTCAATGTTTGACAAATATTTGGCCGTCTTTCCTATGCCCTTTACGGAGTACAGGAGAATATCATCTATTCCTTTCAGGATAGTATTAAATATCTTATATGTAACAGTTAGAACCGGCACATACACATTGTTCTCGATTGAAAACCATTCCGTTGTAGGATTGACAAAATCCGGTCTTTTCCTGCCTTCTACGGGTACGATCAGCTTTTTAAGAACGAACTGGGTGTATATTAATATACCTAATCCTATTGTTATTATAGATGAAAGTATATTTCCAAATGTAAAGTAGTGGAAGTGTTCCATTTCCTCCATGTGAATTCCGAAAACCTTGTATATATCGCCAAAATAGGTAAAAAATATTCCAGGCTTTATACCTATTATAATAATAAGTGCAGCTGATATAACCATTGGAAACATGGCTCTTTTATTTATATATCTACTGTAGGATGCATAATATCTGCTATTGTTTTCAACAAACAGTGCTATGTATAGCTTTAGAAGATATGCCGTTGTAAAGGCACTACTGAGATAAAAAATGAATTCTCCTCCATATGCAAGAACTGGGTTTGTATGTTGGAGTGCTTCAGCAAGTGCATGATGGATTATTGTCTTGCTTGTGAAACCATTGAATCCAGGTAGGCCGATTATTGCACAGAAGCCTATGAAAAAAGTGAGCTTAAGCATTGGTTTGAATGATCCAAAACCGTATATTTCGTTGATATTAAGTTTGTGTGTAATCATATAGATTATTCCTACACCCATGAAAAGCATTACCTTGAAGATTGCATGGTTGAATATATGGAAGAGGGTGCCGAAAACTGCAAGGGTATTGTGTTCTCCCATTGCTCCCATAAGGCCTACTCCAAGAATTATATAGCCAAGTTGACTCATTGAGCTGTATGCCAGTGTTTTCTTTATGTTTATCTGGAACAGTGCTAAATATCCTCCAATGGACATGTTGAGAAGACCTGAAAAAATCAGTGCATAGGAAATATATATGTCTCCGTCCATAAGGAATACGCTAGTGATTATAATTCCAAAAATACCTGTCTTTACAAGTATACCTGAAAGCACGGCGCTTGCAGGAGTAGGTGCTGCAGGATGGGCCTTTGGCAGCCATATGTGAAGTGGAACCATACCAGCCTTGACACCAAAGCCTATTATCATAAGTGCACTAATAAGATATTTCATAGCTCCTATGGTAGGCAGTACTTCTCCTATATAGTCAATGTCCAGTGAATTCGTATAGGAATAAAGTACAAATATACCCATAAGAAGTATCAATCCTCCTGCTACAGCCATGGCCATGTATGTAGCTCCGGCCTTGTGGGCTTCCTCGTTTTCATCATGAATGATTAGAGGATACGAAGCAAAGGACATGATTTCGAAAAATGTGAATAGGTTAACCAGATTTTCTGAAATGAATATTCCTATGGTGCTTGCATAGGTTACCATGAAGAAAAAGTAGTATCTATTTCTGTGTATATAGTTGATTAGATACTGGCTTGAATAAACATTGATAATGAACCATACGAAGGCTGTAATGAAAACGAACATGTATCTGAATATATCAAGCTTGAGATGAAGACCTGTACCCATAATATAAGGAATACTATACTCAATCGGGGACTCGATTACAGTAGGATACATATATATTATGACAACCAGGTTTATCAAGGTTATTATTGTATTTAAAAAATTTCTTATGTTGTTGTTCCTATTGCCTAGAACATATGTAACTACGCTTCCAATAAATGGAAATAGTAGTATAAAAAGCAAGAGTTTTTCCATGAATATCTCCTTTAAAACAATAATTTTGAAGCCTGGTCTATGATGTTTATCAGCAAATTAGGCATAATTCCTACTATTACATTGATTGCGGTTAGAATTACTATTGGAACAAGCATGAAATTGCCTGGCTCTTTTATTTCAACTTCTGTTGATGGTGCACCTCTAAAAAAGGCTGTACTAACTATTGGTATTAGATATCCAGCAGTCAAAAGTGCACTAAGTAGCAGCATTATAGGTACGACGAAATTACCTGTTTCCAAACCTCCAATAGCAAGGTACCACTTGCTTACAAACCCATTCATAGGTGGAATTCCTATAAGACAGATTGATGAAATTGTAAAACAAGTCATTGTTATAGGCATTCTTTTTCCTATGCCCTCTATTTCATCAAGCTCTGTTTTATGTTCGTAATGCATAATGGCTCCTACACAGAAGAATAGTGTTATCTTAGTTGTTGCATGGAAGATCATGTGAAGTATGCCTCCTGTAAATGAACTCTTATCAAATACTACAAGACCAAGCATTATATATCCAAGCTGACTGATGGTTGAATAAGCCAGTCTCTTCTTAAGGTTTTTTCGGCTCATTGCAAGAAATGATCCCATCAATATTGAAACAAGCACCAGTATAAGAGTGTATTTGTTTCCTCCTATCTTTTCAATAAGCTCCCAGCCAAGTACATAATAGGTCATTCTCATAAGTGAGAATATTCCCGATTTTACAACTGCAACGGCATGAAGAAGTGCACTAACTGGAGTTGGTGCTACCATTGCCGCAGGAAGCCATGAATGAAAAGGAACAAGTGCAGCTTTTACACCAAGTCCCAGGAATAGCAATAGGTATACCATGAGGTAATAGTTGTTGTCTATGTTTTCAAGATTTCCAACTATCCCACCAGGTTTGAAATCAAGAGTTCCAAGCTGACTATACAGAAGTATCAGTCCGAAGAGAACAAAAGTTGCTCCAACAAAAGAATAGATAAGATATTTCTTTCCTATTTGCAATGCCTTGTCGGTACCAGTTTGAATAACCAGTGGGAAGGTTACTAGTGTTAGAAGCTCGTAAAAAAGATAAAGGGTGATTAAATTACCAGAAAATGCTATAGAAAGTGTGATTCCCTGTGTCATCATAAAAAACATAGAATAGCTTCTAAGATTTTTTTCATGGCTCATATAATCTATGGAATAAAAGGTTGTAAATATCCATAGTGTTGAAACTAGCACTGCAAATATTTTACCCAAAACATCAGGCAGAAAATATAGATTAATGATCTCATTGAATTTTAGGATAGTAAGCTATTCATCATGAATTAAAAATACACAGATTAAAGTCAAAAATAAATTAATAAATGCTGATGATATGAGAGTCCTGTTTATCTTTTTTTCGTCTGAAAATCTAATATAAATCCCACTTAATATGGGAAAGATTATTGGTGTCAAGATTAATAGTTTCATCAATACCTCCTAAATAAAACTTGACGAAATTATTTCAAGTATGGTACTTGAAAATAGTCCTGTCAATGTCATAAGAATAATAAGCACGGCTACTGGAGCTATTTTGGCAGCTTCTATTTTCTTCGAATTGTATACCTTGCCTTCCAGGTTGTTCTGACCAAAGAATCCATTGATTATTATTGGGAAATAATAAAGAAGATTCAAAAGGCTACTCGCAAGTATAATGAGAATCAGCGGTATCCTGTTTATTTCAATGCAGGCAAGTGACAGGTACCATTTACTTATGAAGCCTGGAAAT
>JAUVAG010000280.1 GCA_030591825.1 Dethiosulfatibacter sp. | reverse complement strand
TGGCAACCTATAAAATCTCTGACGTTTTTATGCGTCAATCCACTTTGCATGGAAATTATTTTTTCATTCATATGCATAATACGTTTCCCGAACCTTCATCTCACTCTTGAAATATGGTTATAATTAATGGTGTTTTGAATTTTTATTCCGTTTTTTGCAAGTCAAGGCATCATTTTAACGTTATCTATATAACAATTTATTGCATTTTTGATTTTCATCTTGCATTTTTACCTTTCTTTTACATTTTTTTATAGTTTTTTTACATTTATTTGCAACATTCCATTGACATCCTGCATTTGCAATGGTATAATTTGTACATAATAAAAAACACGGAGGTTATATTTATGAATAACGAAATGAAAGACAAAGAATTCAATGTTGCAAAACTTAAATTTAGAGGTTGTGGGACAGTAACTTGTATACACAACATAGATAGCAAATGCATGCTTAAAAACTGTGATATGTACGAAAAATCACTAAGACAAGAATATTAAAAAAATTGCCAAGACGGCAATTTTTTTTTCGCTTTTTTTAGTTGTTAATATCCATTCAGAAAACTTTATCAACAAAATATAAATATCGATTAATAATTACTAACATAGTATCTGAAATCGGGAAATAAAAACAGATGGATCAGGCTACAGCCTTTCCATCTGTTTTTTAATTGTACATTTACCCATCCAACTTGATAATGTAAATTATTCTCCTGCTATTGCCATTTCCACTTCTTCTTCTTCTTCTATCAATGGCTTCATTGTTAAGCCTGTAGCTGCATAGAACAGTGAAAATAGTGGTGAAATCCAAGATAGAAGACAGAATGGTACGAATGATGCTACAGAAGCTCCAAGCATTGTGGCACCAAAGATTGCATTTGCATTCCAAGGTATCAGCCATGCTCCAAGAGTTCCACTATCCTCAAGAAGTCTTGAAAGGTTTTCTGGTGCAAGCTTGTTCTTCTTGAATATAGGTTTCATGATTGTTCCAGGAACTATTTCAGCAAGAAGCATGGATGATCCTACCATATTTGTAGTATATCCTATTATTAGTGTATAAAGAACAGTCTTGAATCTTGACCCTTCACAGTTGTTTGCCATAGGCTTCACAAGTGCTCCAAGTATTCCAGATTCACTTAGCATACCTGTAATTGCAGCTGCCGAGAAAACTATGAGGAACGGACCTGTCATACTCATGATACCGCCTCTGTTTAGAAGCTTGTCTATGTAAGCAAGTCCACTGTCTATTGAATATCCATTGTATAGATATCCTAAAAGCATTTCAATACCTTGTCCCTGTCTGAAGAATGCTACTGCAACACCCATGAATGTTCCTGCTAGAAGCGCCATTATAGGTGGTGCTTTTTTCACTAATAAAATTACAACCACTACCAAAGGAAGAAACTCTATAATTGAAAAATTAAATATTCCACCTAATGCTTCAATTGTATTATTTACTATTGTTGGATCATAACCTGATGCATCAAATTTCAATCCCATAAGTCCAAATATTATCGCACACAATATATATGCAGGAAGTGTTGTAAGTGTCATATGCTTGATATGTATCATAAGTGGTGTTCCTGTTACTGCTGCTGCAAGATTTGTTGTATCTGACAATGGTGACATCTTGTCTCCAAATGCAGCTCCTGAAATTACTGCTCCAGCAGTCATTCCAGCAGGCACTCCCATTGCAGTTCCTATTCCTACCATTGCTAGTCCTGCTGTACCTATTGTTCCCCATGATGTACCTGTTGCCAAAGATGTAAATGAACAAACAAGAAGTGTTGTAAGAAGGAACGCCTTAGGCGATATAGCCTTAAGACCAAGTACAATTATAAGCGGCACAGTTCCACTTGCTATTAGTGCTGCTACCATTGTTCCAACTATGAGGATGATGAAGTTGGCTTCAAGAGATTCCATTACAACCTTCCATCCAAATCCCTGGGTTTCCTTGTAGGTGTAACCAGTTTTCATTACCAATGGTACTGTGAATATCCATGCAAGTACAAACATTGTTTCAATTGCAGCCCCAAAAATTATTGCTCCGCCAAGAACAAACAGAAATACAAGTCCTACTACCATTGCTGCATAACCAAATTTAATATGGTTACCTCTTTCTAAAATCGAATCTGACATGTTACCCTCCATTATTTTTAGTTTTTTCAACTATTCCAAAATTATCTCTACTATGTCAGTGCTTAGTTCTATAAATATTTAATTTTAATAAGTTCCTTCATAAATCATTTCAGCCGGTCCTGTAAGTTGCAGTACGTCGCCGTCTAGAATTTCTATGTTCAACCTCCCTCCAGGTACATTTACGTCCACCTTCTTGCCTACCATGCCTAAATGATTCAATATATATACACTGGCACAAGATCCCGTTCCGCATGCCAAGGTATTACCTATTCCTCTTTCCCAGGTATCAACATTTATTTCACTGTCGCTTAATACCTCTGTAAAGTTTACATTAATTTTCACTGGATAAATATCAAGTTCTGATATCTCCATACCGTATTTCAAAAGTTCGTCCTTGTCCATGGAATCAACCTTCACCACGGTATGAGGCACGCCCATGAGTATGCTGCTTACAGAATATTCCCTATCAGAGCATTTCACGGTTTCATTTATGAACCTGTCCTTTTTAGTAGCAACAGGAACAGCCGATGGAGTAAATACAGGTGTTCCGATTTTTTCTGTAACACTAACAACTTCTCCATCTACAACTTCAAGATTTATCTCCATAATTCCCGCAAGGGTTTCCACGGTAAAATCCTTCTTGTCAATAATTCCTTCATTGTATACATACTTGCTGAAGCATCTCAGTCCGTTTCCACACATGTCGGCTCTAAGGCCGTCTGAATTATAAAAATGCATAAACACATCCGCAACTTCAGACTCTCCAGGATACATGAATCCATCAGCACCCACTCCAAATCTTCTATCGCATATGTCGATTACAAAATTGTCAAGATTATCTATTTTTTCAATATCTTTCATCAGAATAAAATCATTTCCAGTTCCCTGGTATTTCTTAAATCCAATCATTTCGTCCTCCATTTGTGAAACCTACTTGTAGTTGTACATTCCTTCACTTATAAACTCGGCAGGTCCTGTAAGCTCTATTGCATTTCCATCCTTAACTTCAACATAAAGCACTCCACCCAGGG
>JAUVAG010000215.1 GCA_030591825.1 Dethiosulfatibacter sp. | reverse complement strand
TTGCACGAACGGCTGCCAGTTATTCAGTATCCATAACATCCAACCATTCTGCAAACTATCAGATAAAAGAAATCAAACGCCTTGGTCATGAGGCTTCAATAGGTTCTGTAAGTGTTGCTCCAATGTTTTTATACAATCCAACCCTTGAAAGTGCAAAATTCAACATTCCCGGTGTAGTCGGACTTATACTTCAAAATATTACCATCATACTCACTGCCCTTGCCATGGTACGGGAAAGGGAACTTGGTACCATGGAACAGCTAATTATGACACCAGTCACCTCATTTGAATTAATTGTAGGAAAGCTCATTCCCTATATTGTCATTGGAATATACGACTTCATTGTAGTCATCACCTTAAGTTACTGGGTTTTCGGAGTATCCGTGGCAGGAAGCATGATTGAGTTGATGATACTTGGATTCATATTCCTTGTTGGTGCCCTGGCCATGGGTATGCTTATTTCAACATTTGCCAGAAACCAGGCTCAGGCAATACAGGGAACCATGGCATTCCTTCTGCCCAGCGTGCTGCTGTCAGGATTCATGTTCCCAAGGGAATCCATGCCACAGGTAATTCAATTTTTCAGCAATCTCCTTCCCATTACCCACTTTCTAATTGTGCTGCGAGGCATCATTGTAAAAGGGGTTGGAGTCGGCGAACTACTGAATGCTACAATAGCAATGCTGGTTTTAATAGGTCTAATCATATTTGTAACAACAGTTAAATTCACTAAAAAATTAGACTAATAGCATCAATAACCAAACTGTAAAAAAGAAAACAACTGATTTTAATCAAACCAGTTGTTTTCTTTTTTATTCAATTTCATCAATCATTTACCGGCCTTCATAATCAAAGACACTGTAAAATTGTATGTTCCCGTCAAATTCAAAGAATGGAATCATTCCTTTCTCCATTGCTGGAATTTCCATGACTGCAGTTTCTTCATTATTTGATTTCATTATGTTCTCCTTTGATGAAAATTTCTTTACCTTCAAATCATTTTCCATTTTCGTTGAGTTTTGACTTGATTTCCATATAGTAACGTTCCTTATCCAAATCAAGTATCACTTCTCTTATCCCCTTCTCAAGATTGAAGCCAAAATTCTGTCGAACTATTTCAATCAAATCGTGGTCCTGAATTGAAGCTGTCTGTTCTGTAAATGTCATATTGGAACCAAGTCTTGTTACCATATCATAACCGTCTACATCCATATTGTCACTTCCAGATCCGTCATAATCGAAACTATGCTCCTTCACCATGCTTGCTTCAACAGATACACTTTCTCCAGGTGGTATTGCAATATCAAAAGAAAGATAAAGCACCCTGTCCATAGTCAGAACTTCGGAGAAAATATCTTCAAGCATTCCAATATCATATCTATCCATTGGTTCATCAGATAAAATGTCATAATCAAGAAGCAATTCTGCAGCTAGACCATATTGTATTTCCATGGAAACGGTATCATTCATAGTCCTTTTTACATCATTGTTATAAAATTCGTTGCTCTGCACCATTGCATTCCACAAAGCCTCTCCCAGAGTGATTACATAACGATTCACCGTCGCAGTTACTCCTTCAAGCTCATTGCCTTCATCACAACCACCATTCATGTACCCTTGCAGAACATACTCATCGATATCCTCTCCCATAACAATAAGATATCGAGGCATGCCATATAGAGAATTGAACTCCTCAGGTATGCTAAAATGACAGGCTCTATAATTTTTGTCGGAATTCATGCTACCTCCATTAAAACCATAGGTAAAAATCATGGTCTTGCTGTAATCCATGATGAATTCCATATTCAAGGTGGGATTTTCGCCATTTTCATGGTTAGCTATTATATCGCTGAATTCATATACTGCCACCGTTTGATCAAACAGAGGAAACTCATCAAATGCTCTATCCAGATACTCTCCATTAGAAAGCAATGCTTCATACCCTTCCCATGACTTTATTGCAGCAAGATTCAGTGTTTCATTCTCTTCAGGACCATCCTTACCATAGACACCTTCGAAGCTGCCTGTATAAGAACCTGGATGAAGAACTGCATGGGATTTCAAGCCGTTCACAGTAATTGTCGGTATGATATTTTCATCATCATGCAAAGTACCTGCAAAAGGATAAATGCCGGAAGCCACCAACTCCTCATTGGTAGAATTCTTCACCATATAACTGTCTGTAACAATAACTTCACTGTCATAACGTTTATAAGTTTTGGTTTTGCCATCATGTGTCTCATACTCCTCTTTTCTAGGAATATAAGAAGAAAAGTCAAAATCAATTTTTCTCTTGGCACTTAATCCATCTGTGTTTTCTGATAAAGTTAAGGGGAAAACAGGACCTGCATAAGACATGAACACATTACCCTCGCTATGACCATTACTGCCACTGGTACCTCCGGGAATAAAGGACCCCATTCTCAATAAGGAGAATCCGCCTATTCCTATGACCAATACAAGGCTGGCAGCAATTGCTATCCATTTTTTCCATTTTCGAAATTGCTTCTTCAGCTTGGTAACCCTGGCTTCTTCAATCAATACATCATCCACCTCTGTAATGGCATCAAATATCTTCTTCTCTTTCATAGAAATATGCCCTCCCTTTCTAAAACATTTCTAAGCTTCTGTCTTAAGCGGTAGATTCTTCCGGCAAGCTTGTTGGGAGTTATTCCACATTCAACAGCAAGGTCATTCACTGCATCTCCATACCAATATCGTCTCATGAAAAGAACACGATCATCCTGAGACAAACTGTGCAACCAGCTGTTAATCACCTTTGTAATTTCCATTGTTTCAATTTCTTCTTCCACATTCTGAGTAGAAGGTATGCAATTGTTAAGTTCTGAAAGAATGACTTCTACACTACAATCTCTCTTTTGAGCTCTATTCTTATACCAATAATTGATTGAATTATTGCGGGTAATGCGTCCCAGATAGGCTGAGAAAAACTTAGGTCTCTGGGGTGGCATGGTATTCCAGGCTTTATTATAAGTATCGCTTACAGATTCTTCTGCATCCTCATGTTTAGACAGGATGTTCCCCGCTATTCTGTGAAGCAATCGTCCATATTTTTTATCCGTTTCACTGATAGCTGATTCATCCCGCGACCAAAACAGCTCTATTATTTCTATGTCCTCCATGTGGATCCTCCTTTCTAGTTGAATTTAACGTCTTCACTTAATAAGACAGTAAACAAACTGGAATATTCGAAAAAATGAAAGTTAATCATCCACATATTCAATAATATCTCCCGGTTGACATTCCAGATGCTTGCATATGGCATCTAATGTTGAAAAACGTATGGCTTTAATTTTACCAGTTTTAATATTAGATAGATTCACCGGCGAAAGATTAATAAGTCCAGCCAGCTCATTCAATTTCATTTTCTTGTCTGCTAATACTCGATCCAAACGTATAATAATAGCCATCTTAAATCTCCCTATAATGTCGTATCATACTCTTCTTGCAAAAACAATCCATACTCGGTAATATCAGAAAAGATATAACCCATCATTCCAATTAATACTCCAATCCAATCAAAATCGATAGTAATAAGGACACTGTGCGTAGCGAAAGCACTGAGTAGGATACATAAAAGAGTATTTCCTAAAGTAGAATAGAGTAAAATCATATAGGACAATTTGCGCAAGGATTTTACATATTTAAGTTGAAAAGGACTTTCTTCATTTAATATATCTGTTATTAAAAGAAGCATCTTCTTTAATCCAATTACAATAAGCATGAATGCCAATATACTACTTACAAAAACATCACAAATAATTGCAGCCTGAATATTGATATAGTCAATGGGTAAAAACTGAAGAATAATTGTAGGAATACTACCTTTAACAAAAAT
>JAUVAG010000267.1 GCA_030591825.1 Dethiosulfatibacter sp. | reverse complement strand
TGGGAATTGTGAATGAAGAACTTGGAGATTACGAATCTGCGGAAGAAGCATATCTTAAGGCACTGGAACTTGATAAGCTTTACCAACAAGCATATTTCTTCATTGCAGGTCTCTATCAGAAGATGGGTGATTTTGAAAAAAGTGAAAAGAACTATTTCAAGTCACTTGAACTTAACAGTAAGGATTACTGGGCCATTACAAACCTTGGTTCTCTCTACGAAGAATTCAACATGAATATAAAGGCAGAAAAGTATTTCAAGGAAGCCTATGAAATTAACAAGAACAATCCAACCTCCGCTTTCAATCTGGGAGTCGTAAATGGTAAAATGGGGAAATTCGATGAGGCTAAAGAGTACTACAAGGCTTCAATGGAGCTAGACCCCAACAATCCCTCCATCTACCTTAATCTTTCTCTTCTATACAAGGTAAAGAGCGATTATATGACTTCCCTTCACTGGCTAAATGAAGGAATCAAATATAAGGCAGACAGCGGTTTTCTGTATTATCACAGAAGCTGCATAAATGTTCTTCTTGGCAATGAAGAAGATGCAGTTAGAGATGCAAGAAAGGCTTGTCTCTTTGATGATTATTTTGTAGATTATATTCAAGAAGATCCCGATTTGGAATCAATAAAAGACGCTGTCCTCGACTAGAGTTCAGCGTCTTTTGTATTTTTGTTATTTCATATAGTTCTTTCCTGCTTCTATCTGTCTTTCTACGTCACTTACTGCAGTTCCGCCGTAGGATACTCTTCTATCGACGCAGGCTCTTGCTGAAAGTTCAGGAATCATGTCAGTTGTAAGCTTTTCACTTATTTGAGAATAATTCTCTACCTTAATGTCTTCAAGTCCAATATTGTTGTTTTCACAGTACTTGACCATCTTTCCAACTATTTCATGAGCTTCCCTGAATGGTACATTCTGCTTAACCATATGCTCAGCTATATCTGTAGCTGCAAGGAATCCCTTGCCTAGGTGCTTAGATATTTCCTCAGTTTTAAATTCTGTATTTTCAAGCATTTTCCCGAATACCTTAACACATATTCTCAAGGTGTCTATTGAATCGAATAAAGCTGCCTTATCTTCCTGGAAATCCTTGTTGTATGCAAGAGGTGTTCCTTTCATTACTGTAAGCATTGTCATAAGGTTTCCATATATTCTTCCCGTCTTTCCTCTTATAAGTTCTGCAATATCAGGATTCTTTTTCTGTGGCATAATGCTGCTTCCAGTACAGTAGGCATCATCTATATCTATATAACCAAACTCCTGTGAATTCCATATGATGAACTCCTCTGAAAATCTACTCAGGTGCATTATGCAGATTGCAGCATCGCTTAAGAACTCAAGTACAAAATCTTTGTCAGAAACTGAATCCATTGCATTTTCAGTTATGTTTGTAAACTTTAGAAGCTCTGTAGTCCTGTGTCTGTTAATATTTATAGTTGTTCCTGCCAATGCTCCTGCTCCAAGTGGATTGTAGTCTATTCTCTTGAGACAGTCCTCTATTCTTTCAAGATCCCTTTTAAACATTTGGAAATACGCCATAAGGTGGAATCCAATTGTTACAGGTTGTGCATGCTGAAGATGTGTGAAACCAATCATTATTTCAGATTTGTACTCTTCAGCTTTTTTTAGTATTACGTTCAAGAGTGTTTCTATTTCTTCATAAATTCCACTAAGTTCCCTCTTCATGAAAAGTCTAGTATCCAGAGCAACCTGGTCGTTTCTACTTCTTCCTGTATGAAGCTTCTTTCCTACATCTCCAACTTACTTAATGAGGTAAGTTTCAACAGTCATGTGGATGTCTTACAGCTTTGTAGAAAACTCAATTTCATCATTTGCTATCATTTTTCTGATTTTCTCAAGTCCATCTCTAATTGTCGATGCTTCCTTTTCAGTAACTATTCCCTGTTCTCCAAGCATTGTAACATGGGCGACACTTCCATCGATATCGACATCATAGTATCTTCTGTCAAGATCAATTGATGCATTAAGTTCCTCCATGAGCTTGTCCATGCTTTTTTCAAACCTTCCACTCCATAAATTAGCCATATAAACCTTATATACTAGAAATCATTAATTTCAGTATATTCTCCTTTCAAAATAATTTGTACTTTCAATAAAATTTTTAAAACTACATTCTATTAATTCAACGATTCCAATAGTTTCGATTATTCATCAAAAACCATGCCGTTAAAATTATACCCTTAAGTATGCTTGTTATACATATACTCCACCAGACACCATTAAGTCCCAATACAGTTTTAGACAAAGCAATAGCAAGAGGAATTCTTGCGAAGTTTAACAATATACCTATCAATGCTGGCGGCTTTGTTTTACCCATTCCTGCAAAGGCTCCTGATGATGTTATCTCCAAACACATGAAAAGTTGCGAAAGTCCAAGTATCTTAAGATATTCTGTTCCAATAATAATTGCTCCAGTTTCAGGTATGAACAGAGTTATGATTTGTTCCGCAAAAACTATAAGCAGTATAGATGTAAAGAATCCAAATATTGACATGAGTCTCAAGGCTGTAATATATCCTTTTTTAACTCTCTCTCTATTATCTGCACCATAGTTCTGTCCGATAAAGGAGCACAATGCCGAAGAAAATCCATCTGCCGTTCTCCAGGAAACGGATTCTATCTGTCCACCTACCCTTTGAATAGCAACAGCTACAGGTCCCCATACTGATACAATCCTTGCTATATACATCGAAAAAAATGTGAAAAGAATGCTCTGTACACTTACAGGCAATCCTATCCTTATATTTTCCTTTATCTCCTTATAATAAAACCTTTTGAAGATGGAAAACCTTAAGAAATGATTCTTATCCCTTGCTATGAAAACTCCATAACATATTGTTACAACCAACTGTGATGTTACTGTTGCCACTGCTGCGCCGCTTACTCCCATTGCACTAAAGGGTCCCATACCGAAAATCAATATAGGGTCGAGTACAATATTCGTAATGAGTCCTGCCGCATTAACCTTGAAAGGAAAACTACTTTTCCCACTTCCAATTATTATGCCTGACACTACTTCATTAATAAACATAAAAAAAAGTCCAAACACTACAATCTGCAGATATTCGACAGCGTTCTTGTTAACTTCAACATCATCAATATTAAAAAAATCTATAAGTTTTGTTTTAAAAGCATACATGGCAAGACAGTATAAAATTCCAGTAATAACTGCTCCTTGAAGACCTGCACCGCTGTATCTTTTGACTGCTCCAATATCATTTCTACCAAAACTTTGTGCTACATTAAT
>JAUVAG010000341.1 GCA_030591825.1 Dethiosulfatibacter sp. | reverse complement strand
TAGCAATGGTTTATCCTGAAACACATGCAGCTGGCATAGGCGCCAGAAAGGGAGCGCCGGATATGCTCGAAGAGGCAGACATAAAGGGATATAATCTGGATACATGTTCATATGCAAGGGTTAATCTTGGATATATGGAGCTTTTGAAGCAAAAGGCATTAACTGGTAAAACACCTGAAAAACTAGAAAATTCACCTGCGGCAGATATACCTTTGCCTGATATTATAATTACATGCAACAATATTTGTAACACTCTTTTGAAATGGTATGAAAATATTGCGGTAGAGCTTGACATACCTTGTATAGTAATTGATGTTCCATTTAATCATACAATGCCTATACCGCAGTATTCCAAGGATTATATTGCTGATCAGTTTAAAGAGGCAATCAGAATACTAGAAGATGTAACTGGAAGGGATTTCGACTACGATAAATTCCTGGAAGTACAGAAACAGACACAGAGATCAGTTGCACAATGGAATAGACTGGCAGCTCTTGCATCCCATAAGCCATCTCCTCTTAATGGTTTTGATCTGTTTAGTTTTATGGCATTGATAGTTTGTGCAAGAAGTTTAGATTATTCAGAAATAACATTTAAGAAATTTGCTGAGGAGCTGGAAGAGAATCTTAAGAATGAAATATATGCATTCAAAGGAAATGAGAAAAAGCGAATTACATGGGAAGGAATAGCTATATGGCCTTATTTGGGACATACTTTTAAGGGATTAAAAAATCAGGGTAGCATAATGACGGGATCTGCTTATCCGGGAATGTGGAATCTTGAATATACACCTGGGGATATGAGCTCAATGGCTGAAGCATATACTAGGATATATATTAATACATGTCTTGACAATAAGGTCAAGGTATTAGGTGAGGTTATAGAAACTGGTAAATGTGACGGGATATTATATCATCAAAACAGAAGCTGCAAGCTTATGAGTTTTTTGAATTATGAAACAGCAGAAATGATTCATGACAAAAATGAACTTCCGTATGTAAGTTTTGATGGAGACCAGACTGATCCTAGAAATTTTGCTCCTGCGCAGTTTGATACTAGGATTCAAGCTCTTGATGAAATGATGAACCAGACTTTGGAGGTAGAATAATGAATAGAATAGAAACTATATTAAATGAATTAACAGAAATTACAAAAAATCCCACTAAGGCTGTAGAGGATTTTACAAAGAAAACAGGAAAGGGTGCCGTAGGTGTAATGCCAGTATATGCACCGGAAGAAATAATTCATGCAGCAGGATATCTGCCTGTAGGTATCTGGGGTGGACAGGGAAGTATAAAGAAAGCTAGAACGTATCTTCCTCCTTTTGCGTGTTCAATTATGCAGTCTGTAATGGAAAAGCAGATAGAAGGAGCATATGATAACTTGAAAGCGGTGCTAATCTCTGTACCATGTGATACTCTCAAGTGTATAAGTCAGAAATGGAAGGGAACTTCTCCAACAATTACATTTACTCATCCTCAAAACAGAAAGATAGAAGGTGCAAATAAATTCCTAGTTGAGGAATTTAAAATAATAAAAAACAAACTTGAAACTATTTTGGATCTTGAAATAACAGATGAAGCAATAGAAAAAAGCATAGAAATATACAATGAAAATAGAAATGTTACGAGAGAATTTGTAAAAATTGCAGCTGAGTATCCTCATGTAATTGACCCAATAAATAGACATGCAGTAGTAAAATCAAGATATTTCATGGAAAAAGCACAGCATACTGCTCTGGTTAGAGAATTAAATGAAGAAATAACCAAGATTGAGAAAAAAGAATGGAAGGGTAAAAAAGTTGTGCTTACAGGTATTACAGCAGAGCCTGATGAACTTCTTGAAATATTTAAGGAATACGATATAGCAATAGCAGCGGATGATCTTGCCCAAGAATCAAAACAGTTTAGGATTGATGTTCCTGAAGGTGATGATCCATTGTATAGACTTGCAAAATGGTGGCAGGAATTTGACGGATGTTCACTTGCTACAAATGTAGATAAACCAAGAGGACAGATGCTTATAGATATGGTAAAAGAAAACAACGCTGATGCTGTAATAATTTGTATGATGAAATTCTGTGACCCAGAAGAATTTGATTATCCAATTTACTATCAGCAGCTTCAGGATGCTTCGATAAGTAATATTTACATAGAAATTGACCAGGAAACGACATCTTTTGAACAGATTAGAACAAGAATAAACAGTTTCAGTGAAATGCTTCAGGATATAGTATAAAAACTATATATAAATTGACAAATAAAAAGAACTCTCTATCCGAGGGTTCTTTTTGTAAATATACAACCAAATGAAACTGGTTATTTTTTGTTTTTTGATGCTTCTTCCTTAAGAATTGTTTCCTGTAGAGTAGTATCTATTTCCACATGATATTTATTAGAGTAACTACTGCCCCATTTATACATTGATTTCAATACAGGTAAAAAAACTTTGCCTTCATCTGTCAATGAATACTCAACCTTTGGTGGAACAACAGGATAAACTTCTCTATGTATTAGTCCATTTGCTTCAAGATCTCTTAATTGTTGGGTTAACATTTTTTGTGTAACTCCAGGCAGCCTTTTTTTTAGTTGGCTAAATCGCAGTGTACCCTTTCTTAGATGCCACAAAATT
>JAUVAG010000331.1 GCA_030591825.1 Dethiosulfatibacter sp. | reverse complement strand
TGGTGTTATGCGGTTAAGGAAACTTTCTTTCGCATCTTAATAACCGCTATGGTCACATGAAGCGTGACCCGGTTAACACAGCAAAGCTGCTTTCTTGTTTTTCTTTATTTTTATTGTTAAAGATGATAAAATGTTGCAAAATTGAAATGAGGAATTTCAATTACGAAATGTCACAGTAGAAAAACAACCCTTGAAACCGGTTTCTAACATATGTTTTGTTGGCACAATAATTGCAATATAACTCTATATAATATTGATTGATACAGTAACAAATATAAAAGGAGTATTTCAAATGGAAAATTTAAAAATAGCATTGGGGAATAAAGATCTTGGAAGGGCAATAGATATTGGAACAAGAAGAGGGGAGTTTCTCTTCAGAATGAAGGACTATTCAAGATCCTATGAAAAGCTAATAGGTATTGATATAAATACGGACGAGCTGGACAAGCTGAAATTCAAGGAAGAAAAAAATGTTAGGTTTCATTTTATGAATGCATATGATTTGGAATATCCAGATGGTTATTTCGGTGCAGTATCAATATCAAACACTCTTCATCATCTAAATGACATGGAAGGTGTTCTAAATGAAATGACTAGAGTATTAAAAGATGATGGATATTTCTTAATCAATGAAATGTTTCATGATTGTGACGACAACAGCAAAAAAACTCATGGAATGCTTCATATCCTCGAAGCAGAGATAGACACTGAACTGGGAAGGATACATAACAAAACATTTGAAAAAGAAGAAATAATCAAGGTTGCATCTGATTTAAATCTTAGGTCTCTTGAGATAGTAGAGTACAGTGAGACATTTGAATTTGATAAAAAAATAGAAAAAAAACTAGGAAAGCTTGATGGAATGCTTGCATCTGTAAGTGGTTATCCAAAGTATGAATATTTCTGTGATTGTGCTGATAAAATCAGAAAAAACTACGATAATTATGGTGTGAAAAGGTGTACGCAGCTTTTAGTTATAGGAAGAAAATAAATAAAACACAATGAATCTCTGTATTATCAGAGGTTTTCTTTTTTATGCGCCTTATTGTGATAGTTTATTATTTAAGGTATAATATATTGATAGGGATTAGTTAAATCCTATAGAATAAACAAGAGGTATTTTATGAATTCTGAAATAAAGGATAAGACACAGGAAATACTACTGGAGTCTTTAAGTATAATTTCAAAGGTTATGATGGGGTATGTTACGTTAACTGACAGGGGGGGGCACAGAATTAAGACTGTAGATTCTTCTGGCAAAGAGTTGGCGGAGTTGAGAGGGGTTTATTATAAGCTGGCTCATGATACTGCCATTGAAAAAAAGCCTGGATATGGAATGTCCCAGATTGAAGATGGTGTTGAGGCATGGAGTATTCCCATTGATGACTATGTCTTGTGTGCCAGTAATTATGAAAGGGTGAAGATTAATAGGGAATTGAGGAATTCTCTTATGGAGTCTCTGCCTGTCATAGCAAAGGTAGTAGGTGGAGAAGCAGTTCTTTTTGACAAAACTGGTGTAAGAATGGCATCTTTTGATTCTGATGGTAATGAGAGCAAGGAATTTCTTGGCATAGTTTCGGAAGCTGCAAAATCTGCCATGAACAGTCAAAAACCCGTCATAGGAGATTCCAACTATATAATGGGAGCAAGTGCAGTTAGGATTCCCATAACCAAGGAATTTGGACTTGGATTCAATAACGACGATACAATGAAGAAAAGCCATAAGCTTTTAAGCGAGGTAAAGAAACATCAGAGTGCAAAATACAATTTTGAAGATATAATCGGAGATTCTCTTCAAATGACAAAATCCAAGGAAGTTGCAAAGCTTTCTGCTAAGTCTATATCCAGTGTTCTGATAATTGGTGAAACAGGGACAGGAAAAGAGCTTTTCGCCCAATCGATACATAATAAGAGTGAAAGAAGGAATCAACCTTTTGTAGCAATAAATTGTGCAGCAATCCCGGTTAATCTCATGGAAAGCAGTTTCTTTGGATATGAGAAAGGTTCCTTTACAGGAGCGGTAAAGGAAGGACAGCAGGGAGTATTTGAGCAGGCAAACGGTGGGACACTGTTTCTTGATGAAATTAGCGAAATGCAGTATGATCTCCAGAGCAAACTTCTCAGAGTTCTTCAGGAACGGGAAGTTAAACGGATAGGGGGAAAGATTAATATACCCCTTGATCTAAGGATTATATCAGCAACAAACAAGGATATGGAAAAGCTTATAAAGGAAAACAAGTTCAGGCTGGACTTATACTATAGGCTTAATGTAATAGACATACAACTTCATCCATTGAGGAAAATAAAGGATGATATCCCTCTTATAATTAAACACCAAATAAGAAAGATGAACCAGTCTTTTGGAAAGTTCATTCAGGGAATAGAAGATGAAGCCCTTGAGTTATTGGTGAATTATGAATGGCCGGGTAATGTCAGGGAACTTGTTAATGTTCTTGAAAAAGCCTTCAATATGAGTGGTAACAGCAGGATTATAACCAAGGACCATCTGCCAAGCAGATTCCATAATATAGATATCAGTTTCAACAGCGACCATACGAGCCTAAGTCAGATAATGCAGGAGTATGAAAGAAAGGTTATTGCGGATATACTGGTTAAGAATAAGGGATCAAAAAGTAAGACTGCAGAAAAACTTGAAATAAGTACTACAACCTTATGGAGAAGAATCAAGGAATTGGGGATCAAGGATAAAGAATTTAATAATTAATTGAATGAGGCAT
>JAUVAG010000035.1 GCA_030591825.1 Dethiosulfatibacter sp. | reverse complement strand
CCCGGATTTTAACTTCATTCAAGCTTCATTAAATATTTACTCTTTTAATTATACATCAACACTGTTACTTCAAATATATTATCAGTATAATCAATATCCATAATGCCATTATACTTGTTAATGGAATTTTCAACACTCTTTAATCCAAAACCGTGACTACTAGTGTCTTTTTTAGTGCTTCTAATTCCAGTTTTACTTTTCATTATCTCTCCAGCATATGGATTTGATGTACATATATACAATACGGATCTATCCATTTTCATATCAATCCGTACCATCTTTTTACTCAAATTCCTTACAGCTTCTACCGCATTGTCGAAAAGATTTCCCAGCACCACACTTAGATCAAATGGTTTAATATTGATTTCTTCTGGTATCATTATGTTTATATCAACTTCGATACCTTCTTTAACCGCTTCACTAATTTTATAATTCAGTATACTATCTACATATCTGTTACCTGAACAAATGTATTCATCTTCAGTTTCCATACTTCCTGACAAGCTGTCTAAATAATTGGTTAATTCTTCTTCACTGTCATCGGAAACCAGGTTTCTAATTGCAATTATATGATTATTCATATCGTGCTTAAGCGTTTCGATATTTTTCTGTGCTCCGTTTATGAGTTCAAACTGATTTCTATATGCTCTGTTTTGTTGAGAAAGAATCTCCTTTTCATATTTATTTGCGTAGTGTTTAAGCAACTCATCATAAAGATAAAACGTGATAAGGTTTATTACCAGAAGAATAATTGAAACTATTACAGTTGGAATCTCTACGTATCCAAATATAAAAAGCACTACAATTATTGAGACACTTCCTGCTGGAACAGCTATGATAGCTACTATTTGATAAACATTTACTTCCTGATCAGAATTCCTTTTAAATAATTTCTCAAATATGAGAACAATCATGAAAAGCAGCAGATTTGATGGTACACTTAATATACCACCAGTGATACTATCCTCAAGTAAACCATTTATTGTGTTGTATACAAGACTATCCACAAGCATAGCTGTTGTGTATGTGAATAAGGTCGCTATTAACCTGGTCCTTATCCTCCCCTTATACAAATATGTAATCAGAAAAAACATACCAATACTGGAAATCAGGTTTATGAAAGGATTGGCTAAATAAATATAAGCTGTCGAGTTAATTATAAAATAACTCAAAAATGCTGCTATTTCAAACCTTGAGTCCACCTCTGTCCTGTCAAAGAACAATCCCATGAATCTGTAAAATATATATGTACAGAACAGATTCGATACTAAATATACTATAGTCATTTCATTCATTGTAATACCCCCATTACCTTACCTTGTTTTTATTCATAATCTGACTTCTAACCAATTTCCTGTTTGACTGACTAATCGTCAAACTTTCGCCATTTGTCATCTCAACCGTATCATATTCATATTTTTTAATATGACTATGATTAACTAAATAAGACTTGTGAATTTGGATGAAAAAGTCAGGACTATCTTTCATAATTTCAGAAAGCTTTCCATAAAACTCAATACTCTCATTGCTTAGTCTCACTACTATCTTTTTATTCCTGCTGTGAAAATAAATAATGTTAATGTATGGAATTCTTAACATATCTCCCTTAGTTTTGCATTCAAAGTATAAATTATTATCCCCTGTCAACTCAATAGCTTTTTCTATGCTTTCAAACAGTTTCTCATTGTCTAGAGGTTTAATAAAAAAATTTAGAGGCCTATTATCAAAAAGTTCCATTGCATACCCTTGCTTTGATGATATATATACAATGTGCATTGATTCATCAAACAATCCTGTTCTTATATACTTGCCAATCTCAACACCATTAACGTTGCCTAGCTCAATATCTAAAAGCAGCAAATCCAAGTGCATTCCTGATTCCAAATGCTTAATCAAGTCTTCTCCTGTAATAAATACCTCAACTTCAACTTCACTATGGCCGTTTCCATATCTTTTAAGTATCAATTCCTCTAACCTTGCACATACTGATCTTTCATCATCACATATTCCAATAGTATACATATTTTACCTCCAATTTTAATGGGAGTTCTATTATACCAGAATACTCATTTGATGTATAAGCCTCATTCTAATTTTATTCAAATTTAGCAGCATTATAATTTTAGCACAAATTATATGATTCATATTTAATTGGCGAAAATCATATATTTTTTTGGTGAAAATAATAGAATTGTTTTTTCATCATCTTAAACAACCTCATCAATTTTCAAAATTTCAAAACAAAAAGTCAAAATCTGGTCGTGCGTTCACAGAACAACCGACACCAGTAAACTGGGTTTACTGAAAATGGTGTACCCGGGGGGCTTATTTTTTCTATGAAAACTATTGAGATGTCCTTTCAAATTTAGGACCTAAATTAAGCAAATTCGGAAGAGCATTTATTGATTTTTTTCTGAGAACTCAGAAGATAAGGCTTAATGAACTTTTAGTAAATATCCCTTTTAATATCAATCAAACATTAATAAAGCGCCAAACCCTTTAAACACAAGGGCTTGACGCTTTTCGTTTTCTACTCCCACTCAATCGTACTAGGTGGCTTAGACGTAATATCATAAACAATTCTGTTTACATTATCTACTTCATTTACTATTCTATTTGATATTTTTTCTAATACTTCGTGAGGAATTCTCGCCCAGTCGGAAGTCATTCCATCAGTACTTGTAACAGCTCTAAGAGCTATAGTATGTGAGTAAGTTCTTTCGTCACCCATAACACCAACGCTTCTGACATTTGGTAGACAAGCAAAATACTGCCATATCTGGTTTTGAAGTCCTGCTTTTCTAACTTCGTCTCTGAATACAAAGTCGGCTTCCCTTACGATTTCAAGTTTATCAGGTGTTATTTCACCAAGAACCCTTATTGCAAGTCCAGGACCCGGGAATGGCTGTCTTTCAACTAGCTCATTTGAAATACCAAGCTCTCTACCTACCTGTCTAACTTCATCCTTGAAAAGCTGTCTTAGTGGCTCAAGAAGTTCAAAATCAACATCTTCAGGAAGTCCACCAACATTGTGGTGACTCTTGATTACTGCTGCTGTGTCAGTACCGCTTTCTATAACATCAGGGTATATTGTTCCCTGAATTAGATAATCTATATGTCCGAAGTCTTCCTTGAGTCTTTCTTTTTCTTCTTCAAAGACTCTGATGAATTCTTCACCTATTATTTTTCTCTTTCTTTCAGGATCCGAAACTCCTTCAAGCTTTCCAAGGAATCTGTCCTGAGCATTTACTCTGATTATGTTCATGTCAAACTCGTCTCTGAATACGCGCTCAACCTGATCTCCCTCGTCTTTTCTAAGAAGACCATGGTCAACGAATACGCAAACAAGGTTCTTTCCAATAGCCTTGTGAACCATAACTGCTGCTACTGAAGAGTCAACTCCTCCAGACAGTGCACAAAGTGCCTTCTTATAGCCTACAAGTTCTTTTATTGCCTTTATTTGTTCCTCGGCATAGTTTCCCATGTCCCAAGATGCTTCTTCGCCACAAACTGAATATACGAAGTTATTAAGTACATCTCTTCCTCTTTCGGTATGTTCAACCTCAGGATGGAACTGTACTGCATATACTCCCTTTTCCTTGTTTTCCATAGCTGCCACGGGACAAGTCTCGGAGCTTGCTGTAACCTCGAATCCTTCCGGGAGTTTCTCTATATAGTCAGTATGGCTCATCCAGCACTTTGTGCTCTTGTCTATATTTGCAAAGAGCTTGCTATCAGAGTTCATATCCAACTCTATTCTACCATATTCCCTTGAGGATGCTCTGGTTACCTTTCCGCCAAAGGTCTGTGCTATAAACTGACCTCCGTAGCAGATTCCAAGAATTGGAAGTCCAAGTTCAAATATTTCAGTAAGTGCCTTTGGTGCATTTTCTTCATATACACTTGCAGGTCCTCCTGAAAGGATGATTCCACTTGGATTCTTTTCCTTGATTCTTTCTATTGAAATGCTGTAAGGCATTATTTCACAATAAACTTTTGCTTCTCTAACTCTTCTGGCAATCAGCTGGCTGTACTGAGCACCGAAGTCCAATATTAGTATCATATTCTTTCTCCTCTTATTTGGTGCTATAGTTTGAAGACTCTTTAGTTATCTGAATGTCGTGTGGATGACTTTCCTTAAGACCTGCACCTGTTATCTTGACAAATCTTGCATCTGTTCTAAGAACGTCAATATCCCTGGCTCCGCAGTATCCCATTCCAGCCTTCAGTCCTCCTACCATCTGGTAGATAACCTCGCTGATTGGTCCCTTGAAAGGTACTCTTCCTTCAACGCCTTCTGGAACAAATTTCTTGACATCATCCTGAAAGTATCTGTCCTTGCTTCCCTGGTTCATGGCACCTTCTGATCCCATTCCCCTGTAAACCTTGAATCTTCTTCCCTGATACAATACTGTCTCTCCAGGACTTTCCTCTGTTCCTGCGAACATGGATCCCATCATTACAACATTGGCTCCAGCGGCAATTGCCTTGGGAATGTCTCCTGTGTATTTTATTCCACCATCCGCTATGATTGGTATTCCGTACTTTTTAGCTTCTTCAGCACAGTTGAATATTGCTGTAAGCTGAGGTACTCCAACACCTGCAACAACCCTTGTTGTACAGATTGATCCAGGTCCTATTCCTACCTTAATACAGTCGGCTCCTGCTTCTATAAGATCCTTAACTGCCGCTGCTGTTGCAACATTTCCTGCTATTACCTGAAGGTCAGGATACACGTCTTTTATTTTTCTAACCGAGTTTACTACACCCTCTGAATGTCCGTGGGCAGTATCCAAAGCTATAACATCAACTTTTTTCTCAACAAGAGCAGCTACCCTTTCCATCATGTCGTCAGTAACTCCAACTCCTGCTCCTGCAAATAGTCTTCCATTTGAATCCTTTGCAGAATTTGGATATTTAATAGTCTTTTCAATATCTTTTATTGTAATGAGTCCGGCTAAAGTTCCATCTTTCGCAACAAGAGGAAGCTTTTCTATTCTGTGCTTAGACAAAATTTCAAGAGCATCATCCATTGATATGCCTTCCTTGGCAGTGATGAGACCCTTGCTTGTCATTGCTTCCTTGATTGGTTTTGTAAAATCATTTTCGAATCTTACATCTCTATTTGTGATTATTCCAATGAGTTTCTTTTGGTCATCTACAATGGGCACTCCTGATATTTTATATCTGCTCATTAGTTCAAGCGCGTCTTCCACCAGATGTTCCTCCGAAAGGTAAAATGGGTCTGTTATGACTCCATGTTCCGATCTTTTGACTTTATCCACTTCTAAGGCCTGTGCTTCTATAGACATGTTCTTATGGATAATTCCTACTCCACCTTCCCTAGCCATTGCTATTGCCATCTTTGCTTCAGTTACAGTGTCCATACTTGCTGATACGAGTGGTATGTTCAGCTTTATCTTCTTTGTAAGGAAAGTGCTTACATTTACTTCCCTAGGCAGCACGTCCGACTTTGCGGGTACCAACAATACGTCATCAAAAGTATATCCAGTTTCTAAAATCTTATCCATTGCAACTCCTCTCAAATATTAAATAATCAAATGATTAATGTCAAATTGATTATGCGATATATATTGTAATTTTATATAAACTATCAAAAAAAATATGCTCTGTCAACATATATATCATATTATATCTCATTAATTGTTAAAAAACATTTAATTTTTTGTATTTTTAGTGAAATTTGAAAATTAACTGGTATAATAAAGATAGATTAAAAAGGAAGGATAATTTATGGATAGAAAAATAATTGTAGACAGCTGTACAGACATTAATGATGAAATAAAGGATTATTTTCAAACAATACCACTTAAGATAGTAATTGACAGTGAAGAAATTACTGACAAGAACTTGGATACAAATTTTCTGCTCAATAAGATAAAAGGCAGCCTTACGCTGAAGACCGCATGTCCTTCACCTGGCGAGTATTACGATGCCTTCAAAAAGAACAAAGAGAATTTCGTTGTCACTCTTTCAAGCAAACTAAGTGGCTCTTACAACAGCGCCTTAACTGCATGCGAAATGATTAAGGATAACTCCATTGACTCCTTTGTCCATGTATTCGACTCAAAGTCGGCTGCTACTGCACAATCAATGATTAGTATAAAAATAAAAGAGCTTATAGATTTAAACCACACTAAGGAAGAAATTGTAAGCATTACATCCAGTTATGTTGAAAAGCTTAAGACACTGTTCATCCTGGAATCCTACGATCACCTTGCCAAGGCCGGCAGACTCAGCAAGGTAAAGGCATCACTTGCAACATTCCTACAGATTTGTCCAATAATGAGTGCAAACAATGAAGGGGAAATTGTAGCTCTAGATAAGATCCGAGGAAAGAAAAAAGCTTTCAACAGACTTGTGGACATGATCGGCGAAGAAAATGTGGACTACGAAAACACCATACTTGGAATCACCCATGTCAACGCCCTTGAAAAGGCTCAAAACCTTAAAGAGGCTATACATAAAAAGTATCCATTCAAGGAAATTATGATATTTGAAGCAAGGGGTATCAGCACAGTATATGCCGACGACGGAGGCATAATTTTAGCTTTCTGATAAGGAAACTACTAAAGAATAGCCAAAAGAAAAAAAGTTCTCCTAGGAGAACTTTTTTATTCGTTTTCAGCCGCGCCTACCGGAACGGATGTATATCCTAAGACCTTAGGATATATTTTTAAGTTTAATTAAACCTGAACAGGTGCTTCTACAGGACATACGCTAGCGCATGCTCCACAGTCAATACAAGCAGCCTCATCTATTACATAGATATCGTCTCCTGCACTGATGCAACCTACTGGACATTCTGCCTCACAAGCTCCACAGTTAATACATGCTTCATTAATTTTATAAGCCATCATTACACCTCCTTACTGAAACTAAATAAACTCTACATTATTTTACCACTGATGTCAAATCATTTAAAGTAAAATTATTCTGGTTTTTCATTGTTTTGGGGTTTTTCTTTTTTATCCTGTCTGTCTCTGTTGATATTTCTATCTTTTTTATATCTTTTTTTCTTGTCAGGTCTGTCTTTTCTTTCTTGTCTGTCTTTATTGTCAGGTCTGTCGTTCATCTCGGGTTTGTCTTTATTGTCAGGTCTGTCGTTCATCTCGGGTTTGTCTTTTTTATCCAGCTTTACCTGCTTGTTTTTTACATCCTGATTTTGTGGCCTGTCTTTTTTGTCCTGACCGTCTTTTACATCGCCCCTGTTCTTGTTGGGCTTTCCTTTTCTATACTTGCTCTTTCCCTGACCGTCTTTTTTATCGCCCTTGCTTTTTCTGTCAGATTTTCTTGGTTGCCTGCCTGGACTTGGTTCAGGTCTTTCATATCCTACGTCGCCCTTATTCAACTTCTTAACATCTACTTCTTCGAAATCCTCTATTTCATCGATATCGCCTCTATCACTTCTTCTCCTGGTCCTTACCTTTACTTTACTGAGAAGAGGATTTATTCTTATTACATCTCCTACTCCATTTGGAGTTTCGACTCTATCTCCGACTTTAGGAAGACGGTCAAGATTTTCCTCATAAAGATCCTTTTCATAGTTAAGACAGCACATTAGCCTTGAACATATTCCAGATATCTTTGTAGGATTAAGGGAAAGGTTCTGCTCCTTTGCCATTTTTATGGACACAGGTGCAAAATCACCAAGGAAAGTGGAACAGCAAAGCGTTCTTCCACATGGTCCAAGTCCACCTATCATTTTGGCTTCGTCCCTTACTCCTATCTGTCTAAGCTCTATCCTTGTCTTGAATATTGCTGCCAAATCCTTTACAAGTTCTCTGAAGTCCACTCTTCCTTCAGCTGTGAAATAGAATATGACCTTGTTGTTATCAAATGTATATTCAACATCAACCAGCTTCATGTCAAGACCATGTTCGTCTATTTTTCCCATACATGTTACAAAGGCTTTATGCTCATTCTTCT
>JAUVAG010000185.1 GCA_030591825.1 Dethiosulfatibacter sp. | reverse complement strand
TGTTAACTCTATTATACCACAAATACCCAAATTTGAGAAGTGATAAAACAAAGAAAAACACTGACTTTTCATAAGAATTATCAGTGTCTGTTTTTAAAGCATATACCCAAAGTTCAGAAAGAACCAACGGTTGGCAGGGGATGTTTTTTATTGCTATTATGTTGTTTATCTTCTCGAAATGTTCTTAAGATAGTTTATTCCGTCTTTTGTGATAATCATGCTGTTTATGAAGGATATGCCGATCTTGCTTCCAACGCCTTCTCTGGCAAACCTTACACCTTTGATGAGTCCGTCGTTTTGAAGACCTTCCAGAGTGATATTGTAAATATCCTTTTCTATTTCCAGTTCCTTAAAACTAACATTCTTTTCCATGTCAGGACGATCCTGCTGATGCTCGTCGTAGATTTTAACAAGAAGCATGTCCTTAAGTAATAAATTTTCTTCCATAATTCCTCCAAATACTCTTTCACCTCATATATTTTACTAGGAGAAGGTCTCCTTGTCAATGAAAAGCTTGTTGTTTAAACTTGCAAACCTGCTGTAAAGACATTGAATTTTTTACTCGGCCATGTGATAATTAAGTAATACCCCAAACATAAAATGTAAAAATCGGGAGGCAAGATATGCTATACAGAAAATTTGGAAAAACAAATGAAGAAGTTTCGATTTTGGGATACGGATGCATGAGATTTCCCGTAATTGACAATGACAACAAGAAAATAAACGAAGAAGAAGCAATAAAACTATTAAGACATGCCATAGACAATGGTGTAAACTATATAGATACTGCTTTTCCCTACCACGGTGGAAACAGCGAAGAATTTGTTGGAAAAGCACTTAGTGATGGCTACAGGGAAAAGGTCCATCTAGCCACAAAGCTTCCTTCATGGCTAATAAACTCACGAGAGGACATGGACAAGTATCTGGATATGCAACTCGAAAGACTAAACACGGACTCCATAGACTTCTACCTTCTTCATGCTCTCGACAAAGAGATATGGGAGAATTATTTGAAACATGACATCTTCGATTTCATCAAAAAGGCGAAGACAACTGGAAAGATAAAACATATAGGATTTTCATTCCACGACAAGTTTGATGTCTTCAAGGAAATCGTTGATGGATATGACTGGGAATTCTGCCTCATCCAGTACAATTTCATGGACGAGTACTACCAGGCAGGTATAGAAGGACTACGATATGCCGCTAAAAAGGGCATGGGGATTGCTGTAATGGAACCCTTGAGGGGAGGACGACTTGCCAATAATGTACCTAGTGACATTATGGAAATATGGACCCAGGTTGATGAAAAAAGAAGTCCTGCACAGTGGGCCATGAGATTCGTATGGAACCATCCAGAAGTAGGTCTTCTACTGAGTGGGATGAATGAAATAGCACAAATAGACGAGAATATCGAAGGGGCAGATAAGGCCTATCCTGGAACATTGACTGAAAAGGAATCCGCCACCATAGACAGAGTAAAGGAAATCTATCAGTCGAGAATGACAGTGGACTGTACATACTGTCAGTACTGCATGCCATGTCCCACTAATGTAGACATTCCCGCGATTTTCGACCTGATGAACACCGGACATATGTATAATGACATGGAAAATGCCAAAAAACAATATACTATGTTCATCAAGGACGAAAACAAAGCATCAAAATGTATCGATTGCGGAATATGCGAGAACAAATGTCCCCAGCATATAGAAATACGGAAGATGCTTAAGGAAGTAGTCGAAGAATTTGAAAGGTAATATAAAAACAAAACCCATTGAACATACTTAAATATAGTATGTTCAACGGGTCTTCAATTCATTTTTGGGAGAGGAAAATCCCCTCCACGCTGCTGTTTTATACTCCTACTACTTCCTTAACTCCTGGAACATCATTTACTAGTGTCTGCTCTATGATCATTTTGATTGTCATCAAAGCTCCCGGACATCCACCACATGCTCCCTGCATTCTTACCTTTACTATTCCATCTTCTGTTACTTCAACCAATTCAACATCTCCGCCATCTCTTTGAAGTATAGGTCGAACCTTTTGCAGTGATTTAATTACTTCATTCTTCATTGTTAATCTCCTGTTTGTTATTATATTTAAACCCTATTTCAGAGGTTTTATCTGCTATCATACCACCTATGTCAACTTTTGGAAGTTCAATTCCAATGGTTTCCTTCAATACATCCTCTACAGTTTCCATGAAGAGGAACTCAATATCATCCTTTACATAGTCAGGTATATCCCTAAGATCGATTTCATTATCCTTTGGAAGAAGAATCTTCCTTATTCCCGACCTGTGGGCTGCCAGTACCTTTTCCTTGATTCCTCCAACAAGCATGACTCTTCCACTTAGGGAAATCTCACCCGTCATAGCTGTCTTTGAATCAACACTTCTGTCAGTAACAAGGGATGAAATGGCCGTTAGCAGCGTAACTCCTGCAGAAGGTCCATCCTTTGGTATGGCTCCTGCCGGAACATGGATATGAAGGTCATAATTATTAAGCACCAATCCCTTCAGACTAAAAGCCAGTCTTGAACGTACAAGACTCTGTGAAATCTTTGCCGATTCCTTCATTACATCTCCAAGCTGCCCTGTCAAAATAAGCTGACCATTTCCAGGCATCATTGTTCCTTCAATGAAAAGTATGTCTCCGCCAACTGGCGTCCATGCAAGTCCTGTTACAACTCCCGGCGGATTGATTTCGCCGACTCTGTCAAATCTTGCTGTCTCACGTCCGAGAATATCCTCTAGCATATCTTCCCTTACCTGGTAGGATTCTTCATCATTTCCAGATATGATTTTTTCAGCACAGGTCCTTGATATCTTGGCAAGCTGCTTCTTAAGACCTCTAACTCCGGCTTCCCTTGTATACTTCTGTATTACAACAGTCAAGACTTCATCCTCGATCTCAAGCATACTTTCTTCCAGTCCATGTTCCGCAACAACCTCGGGAATCAAATGTTCCTTTGCTATATTGAACTTTTCATATTCCGTATATCCGCCTATTTCAATTATTTCCATCCTGTCCCTTAAAGCTACTGGAATGGTGGACAGGTTGTTGGCAGTTGCTATAAAGAATACATCAGACAAATCATAGGGTGCATCCAGATAATGGTCGAAGAAAGTGTTGTTCTGCTCAGGGTCAAGTACTTCAAGCAATGCACTTGAAGGATCTCCCTGTCCATTTGCTATCAGTTTGTCTATTTCATCCAGTACAAATACAGGATTTCTTGTTCCAGCCTTCTTTATACCCTGGATTATTCTTCCAGCCATAGCACCTATATAGGTCCTTCTATGTCCCCTGATTTCCGCCTCGTCTCTTACTCCTCCAAGACTTACTCTAACATATTCACGATTCAAAGACTTGGCGATGCTTTTTCCCAGACTTGTCTTACCTGTTCCGGGAGGTCCCACAAATAGCACTATGGAACCCTGCTTGTTCTTCTTAAGTTTCATTACGGCCATATGCTGGATGATTCTTTCCTTGACCTTATCAAGCCCGAAATGCTCCTTGTCAAGTATCTTCCTTGCTTCATTAATGTCGGATTCTTCAATTTTACTCTTGCCCCAGGGAAGTGATGTAATCAAATCAAGATAACTTTGTATCACATTTGCTTCGGAGCTTTTATCTCCCTGCCTTTTAAGCTTATCAAGCTCCTCCAGTGCAATCTCTTCAATATCTTCAGGCATATTGGATTCTTCAATTAGTTTTTTGTAATCCTTCTTCCTACTTTTTTTCTCGCCTTCAGTTTCACCAAGCTCTTCCTTTATGGCTTTAAGCTGTTGTCTAAGCATGTTTTTTCTATAGTTTTCATTCATATCCTGGGTCAGCTTCGATGTGATTTCCATCTGAAAACTAACAGATTCCTTGTGTCTGATTATAAGGTCCAAAAATTTCAAACTCTTGTCTTTCAAAGAATCAATTTCAAGGAATTCCTGTCTTTCCGAAGTAGTAAGATTCACATAGGGCATAATATATGCAATGACATCTATAATATTGTCCATAGCCTTCATCTTCTCCAAAAATACTTCAGAACCTTTAAAATTCTTACTTGTCTCGGCTACTATTTTCCTGACCTGCTTAAGAACCTCTTTTTTATTCATGTCGTCAAGGTCGTCTACTACACTGTTCAATTCATAAATAACCCTT
>JAUVAG010000110.1 GCA_030591825.1 Dethiosulfatibacter sp. | reverse complement strand
CTCAATAAATCTTACATGTATATCGTGGTTTAGTGTATAATCTGCAAGTACTTCTATTTCGTCGTCGTTGAACCCTCCGATTAATACTGTATTTATCTTAATAGGAGTCAACCCATAATGAATGGCTGCCTCAATACCTCTTAAAACATCGGAAAGGTTTCCACCCCTTGTAATAGCCTTAAACTTTTCGGGATTAAGTGTGTCCAGACTTATGTTTACCCTGTTAAGTCCTGCATTTTTTAGCTTTTCAGCATAGTCAGCAAGAAGTATTCCATTTGTAGTCATTGATATATCTTTTATTCCTTCCAGTGCTGCAGTCTTTTTTATAAGCCATTCTATGTTTTTCCTTACAAGAGGCTCTCCTCCTGTCAATCTTATCTTGTCGAATCCAAGTTCCTCAGACGCCTCTATTATCTGGTATATTTCTTCAAGTGACAATATATCAAGATGCTTCTTTTTACCTACGCCTTCCTCAGGCATGCAGTATTTGCATCTCAAGTTGCATCTGTCTGTCACTGAAACCCTCAAATATCTAATATTTCTTCCATATGAATCTTTCATATTTTCACCACTTTTCCAGTATTTTCAAAGGTGTATCCGCCAAGCTCCCTTAACTCATCTTTCAGATTTTTGGATTTCAACACCTTCAGGAATATCTTCATTTTAGGATTGTTCATCTCTTCCTTTAAAATAGCAAAGTCATATTCCTCTTCCGCCAGAGGTATAAAGTCAAGGTTCATTGTCCTGGCTGCCGAATATACTCCAAGACCCACATCTGCAGTTCCTGATGAAACAGCTGCTGCCACGGACATATGTGTAGTCATTTCCCTGTCGTATCCCGTTATTTCGCTTCTATCCATTCCTTCCTGCTTCAGTCTGTAATCAAGAAGAACCCTTGTTCCAGAACCCTTCTGCCGATTTACAAAGTATACATTATCTCTTGAAATATCCCTAAGAGACTTTATGTTTTTCGGATTGCCCTTCTGAACCATGAATCCCTGTATTCTTCCAAATCCCTTAACAAGGGTAACATCCGCTCCACTTAGATACTTTTTCAATACAGGAACATTGTAAACACCTGTCTCCTCGTCCAGAAGATGTATGGGCGCAAGGTGGCATTCACCCTTTCTCAATGCCATTATACCTCCCATGCTTCCAGTATGGGCAGAGGAAAGGTCCATGACTGAATTTGTAGTATGGATATGGTTATTTATTATATCCATTACCAGGTCGTGGCTTCCTATTGATACCACAGTGTTGTTTATGCTTTCAAAATCCCTTAGAAGTTCAACCTGCACCAGCTCGCTTGCTTCAAAGCCTTCCTTCTCCTTTGGGATCACAAGAATTCCATCACACCGCACTAGAGACATAAGTACTCCTGCTCCTCTGTTGAGAGGAGTGGCAATTATCTTGCCTCCGAGTTTTCCCATCTTCACCCTTACGTATTCCTTGTATTTATATGATGAAACTACCCTTTTTGACAGGTATGCCTCTACAATTACAGGCTTCTCCCTTGGTAGGTTCATGAATTCCATGATTATTTCCTGTGCAATACTTCTAAAGACCATATATGCAGAAACAGGATATCCCGGAATCCCTATTACAGGCTTACCCTTTATTTTACCCAGTATTGCAGGTTTCCCAGGTTTTATAGATAGACCGTGGTAGTAAACCTCTCCAAGATCTTCCACTATACTCCTTGTATAGTCTTCAGTTCCAGCTGAGGATCCTGCATTTATTATTGTTATATCGTTTTTTTCAACAGAATCCATAACAGTCTTCTTGATTTCTTCATAGTCGTCCTTTACAACATTATACCTTGAAGGTATTGCTCCACATTCCAGTGTCAACCCTTCAAACATCCTTGAATTGGATTCTATAATATCTCCGACTTTAAGAATTGTTCCAGGCTCTACTATTTCAGTTCCAGTAGGTATGATTCCAACCTTAGTCCTTGAATAAACCTGAACTTCAATTACTCCACCATTAATAATGGACGCAAGGTCAATAGGCCTTATTTTATGGTTTGCTGAAACTATCATTTCACCTGCAACAATATCTTCACCAACGGGCCTTATATGTTGCCAGGGCGATGCAGGAGTTATTATCTGAACTTCATTTTCACTTAAGTCGTTAAGATCCTCAATCATTATTACAGCATTATAGTCGCCGTCTATTGGGTCTCCCGTATCAACTACCTTGTAGTCCCTTCCCTTGACCAATGTCAAAGGTTTTCCTTCTCTTGCTTCATAGGTGACTTCTGACTTTACAGCAATGCCGTCCATTGCCGATGCATTGAAGTTGGGAGAAGAGTATTTTGCGAAATAGGGCTCAGCCGTTACCCTTCCCAGTGAATCCATTACACTTATTGTTTCAACGGCTTTATTTTCAAGTTCTTCTTCGAATCTTTCAAGATATCCCTTAAGGGCAACCTCAAGGTCTGTATTTTCCAGATATATATTTCTTTCTATTTTCATGGCAACCTCTCTTATTCAGTATATACCTTTACGATATTTCCTTTTTGTATTCCTTCGGTACCTGATTTTATCACTACATATCCTTCACTTTTTGAAAGCTGGGATATGGCGGCAGATTTTTTTATCAATGGATTAAAAAGATATTTCCCATCATTGAGTTCCAAGGTCCCCATTACATAGGTTTCCTTGCCTGGAGCTCCTGTAAGATTATAGGTGAGCTCCGCTTCAATATAGAAAGCCATGGTTTCTTCCTTTTTAAGGAGTATCTTGAATAATTCCTTTCCGAATATTGTGAAAATTATAGAAGAAGATCCTGGATGTCCAGGCAGTCCTAATAGTGCAGTGTTTCTTGCACAAGACATTATGGTAGGCTTTCCAGGTTTTACCGCCGCTCCGTGAACGAAGAGCCCCGGTTCTCCAAAGCTGTCGAGAACTTCCGCCGTAACATCCTTTATTCCAGCCGAACTTCCCCCGGACACTATGACAATATCCGTCTTGTCAATCCATTTTTCAACTTCATTAAATAGGCTTCCCTCATCATCATTGACTATGGACTTGTAAATCACTTCACCACCGTATTTTTCAATTAGGGCTCCCACAACGAAACTGTTTATATCCCTAACTTCACCGAGCTTTATCTCCACTTCCGGCTTTCTTATTTCGTCTCCAGAAGATATTATTACAGCCTTTGGCTTCTTAAATACGGAAATCTCAGATACACCAATGGCGCTTAATGCTCCCATATCAAAAGCTGTAATCTTCCTTCCCTTTTTCACTATAATATCATCTACGTTTATGTCTTCACCAATATATATTATATTTTTCCCTGGATGCATGGCCATGTTCACTGCCACCGTATCTTCTTTAAGTTTCTCCGTATATTCAATCATTACGACTGCATCAGCGCCCTTGGGAATCATTCCCCCTGTAGGAATATATACACAGGTGTTTTCCACAACTTCTGTATGAGATTCAGTTCCCATTAGGACCTCTCCTGAAACATCCAGAAAGACAGGCATGCTTTCCGATGCACCTCTTGTATCCGAGGACATCAATGCATATCCGTCAACAGTTGATTTGTTGAAGTCGGGTATATTTACAGAACTCATTATATCCATGGATGAATATCTGTACTGTGCTTCACTAATATGAATAATCTCTGTTTCAATTTCTATGTTGCTGAAATGTTCTCTCATCATTTCTTTTATCCTGTCCGGGTTGTATGCTTTTAGAAATTTCATTATTCCTCCATATTCAATCCTCGGGACATTAATCCCTCATTCTTATACCGATTGTGACTGTTAGTCTGGCAATAAAAAAAAACTATCCGGTCGGATAGTCATCATACTCCTTTCCAAACCGGGAGGCGCAATTTTTGCAAACTGCACCCATAGGCTAAGTTATCTCCTAAAGATAAATTAGCTCGAAGTATATATATTTTACACCTTTTTTAGCTGTTTTTCAATGTTTTTATTGACTTCAGGATCATGGAATATGGATGTATTAATAAAAAGATAAGCATAACATCCACTGGACATTATACTTATCCTTTTTGTAAATCAATAAATCTTAGCTTCTTCCTCTGTCAATACTCTTAGACCACCTTCAGCCAATACCGTAAGTTCATCTTCTCCAGGGAAAACAATAATATCCGCAATAAATCCTACCCGCTTTGTGGCTATCGCAACGTAGTCACTTTGCCTATTCTCCACATTTACGAAGTAGCACTTCCCACTTTCTGTCTACTTCGGCCTGGAATTCTTCTATCATCCATTCATTTCCCTTTTGGAAAAGATGCTTGAATCTTCCTTGAGGTCGCAAGAACTCTTCAATAGGAAGCTTGTTCTTTGGCTTGTAGTTAAGGTTATACACACCATGCTCTACTTCGAACATTGGCCAGTAGCATGTTTCAACAGCAAGCTTTGTCATTTCCATAAGCTTTGGAGTATCATATCTCCATCCACGAGGACAAGGTGCCATTACATTCATGAAAGCAGCTCCCTCTGTATATATTGCCTTATGGGCCTTTGCATGTAAGTCTTTCATATTTCCCATAAAAGTTGTTTGCGCCACGTATGGTATGTTGTGAGCTATCATTATATCTGTAAGGTTTTTCTTGTTCTGTTGTTTTCCTGGAACTACAGATCCTGCTGGTGAAGTAGTAGTATCTGCAAATCTTGATGTTCCAGAGGATCTTTGAATTCCTGTATTCATATATGCTTCATTATCATAGCATACATAAGTGATGTCGTGACCTCTTTCCATTGCTCCCGACAGAGACTGGAATCCTATGTCATATGTTCCTCCATCTCCTCCGAAGGCAATGGTCTTATATGTACCTTTAACCTTCCCTCTTTTCTTAAGTGCCAAATATGTTGCTGATACACCACTGGCACTTGCTCCTGCATTCTCAAATGCACTGTGGAGCCATGAATCTTCCCATGCAGTATATGGGTAGGGGAATGTAGCTGCTTCCAGACATCCTGTCGCATTTACTATTGCTGCCTTGTCATCCTCTTCAAGAGCTCTAAGAACTGTTCTAACAACTATAGGAGCTCCACAACCTGCGCACATTCTATGTCCACCTGAAAATCGTTCAGGTTTATTCATTTCTTCTTTAAAATTATATTTCATCAGTTCACCCTATCCTCTTACACCTAGATATCTATATGTCTCCAACTCTTCATTGGAATCAATGTCCGCCTTCAAAGCTTCAAATACAGTCTTGACATCCTGCGGCCTGAAGTCTCTTCCTCCAAGACCATAAATGTAATTGACCATCAATGGTTTGTCTTTCATATTGCACATTGATGCGCAAATATCTGCAAATACCGGTCCACCTATGCCTGAAAGTCCTTCAGCCCTGTCCATTACTGCAACAATTTTTGCATTTTTAAGCTCTTTTGCTATCTCACTTGCAGGAAATGGTCTATATACTCTGATTTTTACGAGTCCAACCTTTTCTCCATTTTCCCTCAGCTCATTCACTGCATATTTTGCAGTTCCTGATGAAGATCCTATTATGACCATTATT
>JAUVAG010000277.1 GCA_030591825.1 Dethiosulfatibacter sp. | reverse complement strand
TTTATCTGGATTGTTAAGTGCTATTGCTCTTTCTATAACTTTTGCTTTGTTTTCAACCATTGCTGCATCAAGGTTTGCTCCCACACCTGTGATTTCTGAAGGATGGATATCACCCATGACTGAAAGTATTGCAGTCGAAGGGGTAGTGTTTCCTATACCCATTTCACCTGTACCAATTATCTTTCTTCCTTTTTTGATTTCTGATTCTGTAATTTCAATTCCTGTCTCAAGAGCTTTTACTGCCTCTTCATATGTCATTGCTGGACCTTTAGTCATGTTGGCAGTGCCGTATCTGATTTTTCTATTTATGATGTTGTCGTAAATAAGGTCATTCATTACACCTATATCTACAGTTATAAGATCTGCTCCTGCAATTTTTGCCAATGCACCTACACCTGTTATTCCTTTTGTAATATTGTATGTCTGTACTTCTGTAACTACTTGAAGACCGGAAGCGACTCCTTCGTCACAAACACCATGATCCGCCGACATAACTATTATTGCCTTATTGTCAAGAACAGGGAACATTTCTCCTGTGATTCCAGACATTTGTATAGCCAGGTCTTCAAGTTTCCCAAGACTACCCTGTGGTTTTATTAGATTATCAACCCTGTCCTTACATTCTTTCATCATTTTTTCGTTGAGTCCTTCAATTCTAGATACGGTTTTTTTAAATAATTTCATTTTAATTCTCCTCGGTTTAATAATTTTTTAAATATAGTGGTTATAGTTTTTCAAATGAGTTTGAAGTCAGTATCTGGATTTTAGGGAATAAAAAAAGTCCACACTTATTAAAGTGTGGACTTTCCATTGTCCATACGAATGTCTTTTTTGCTTAGAAAAAGATACTGAATTTCCAGGCAGGTCTCCTGACTTTGACATACATGACTATCGCCTTCCCTCAATTGAAGTGGCATGTGACAGTCACTGTTCATTACAGTGGCGGGCCCGTTCGGGGATTTAACCCGATTCCCTATTCTCCGTAAACGGCACCTGAAAACGTTTATTAAATTAGTTTGATTATAATAAATAAATTAGCATCTGTCAACAGGATTTTTTTATTCATACCTGCCGATGAGGGGTACAAATTTAACATAACCCTTGCATTCAGTGGATACTTTGCCTTCAGAATCTTTTTTAATGACTAGAAGTTCCTGATAATTGGATCCTCCAACTGGAATAACCATTATGCCTCTTGGTGCAAGCTGCTCTAGAAGGGAAGGAGGTATGAATCTTGCCGCTGCAGTCACCATTATTCTGTCGAAGGGAGCGAATTGTTCCCAGCCCATAGTACCGTCATCAAGCTTGAAATATACATTGTCAAAGCCCATGTTTTCAAGTCGTATTTTTGTCTTGTCGTAAAGTTCATGAATTCTTTCAACAGTAAAAACCGTTCCTGAAAATGTTGAAAGAAGAGCAGTTTGATAGCCGCTTCCGGTACCTATTTCAAGAATTTTTGAATCTTCTTCCGGGTTCAGGAGCACTGTCATTTCAAGAACCAGTGAAGGTTGAGATATTGTTTGACCGTATCCGATTGGAAGGGCAGTGTCCACTACTGCCAAATCCTTGTTTATGTCCATAAAAAGACTTCTATCCAGTGAATTGAAATAGTCTATGATTTTTTCTTTTCTACTCATATGAACACATCCTTAGGTTTTTATTTCCCATAAATAAAGCACTTCATATCTGTCATTGTAAAAACTTTCAACAAGTAAATCGGTCCTTGTATCTATGAAGGACAGTATTCTTTCATTGTCGGCTTCTGTTTCTATGCAGTAGTCGTGAAGAAGTTTCTTTAAAACTGTAAGGTCTTGAATTTCTCCAAGCCAGTCTTGAAGGTTCTTAAGGTTGTTTATTCTTTCTTTTTCATCTGTAAATATAAGGTTGTGAATTTCGAAAAGATAGCGAAAATGCTTAAGTGAGATTCTCACCCTGTGTATTTTTGCAATATCACTTTTGTCAATGAATTCGATGTTCTTTACCACTTCAAGGAATGAATCGTCAAGCTTCGTCCTCAATGTTGACAGGAAACTGTGCCTAAAATCGCTGGAAGATACTGCTGTAATAATCCTGTCTGTTTTTTTCAACAGTTTTGGAATATTCAGTTCAATCAATCCGTCCCTTAGGAGGTTTTCTCTGGTAGTTCTCAGGGAGTTTAGGTATTCAATAAAACCTTTCGTATTAGAGTCAGATTCAATGTTATTTTTGACATAATCAATTGCCACATGGATGTCCCTTGTATCACTGAAGAGCTTTTGCATCTTCACGAAGAATTTTTTGTTTTTCTGGTCTACAGATTTGAAATTCAGAGCCAGTTCTGAAACAGACATAAGCTTTCTTAGATCAACGCGGATGTCATGTACGGAATCCACAGACATGGTTTCCCTGCACTCATCTAGATTTGACTTTATATCATTTTTGATACTCTTTATATGTTCAATTAGAATCCTAGATGCTCTTTCCTTTTTTTTCACAGAATCACCTTCTTATCTATAGTTATATTTTATCATATCAATGGAGTATCTTCATATATTCCTGATAATTTTTTTCATTCTTCATCTTTAGACTCCATTTTCTTCATGTAAATGCTAATCTTTTTGAATCTTCTGAGCCCAGTAAGTATTATCAAGATGTTGAAAAATCCGAGAATTATATGTGTAAGTGAAGGTACTGCAATTATGATGGTAAAGACTATAAAGGTTTCTGTCCTTTCGGCAATTCCTGAATCATAATGCATGCTCTTTTTTCCTGTATTATCTATTAATGCACCTGCTGCAAGAAAGGTTGAAAAATTAAATATTACTGCAGAAAGGAAGAGAATATAGAAAATGCTATATTCATGATGAACTAGAGAAAGAGAGATTACAACAGATATTTCAACTATTCTGTCGAAAATCAGGTCGTAGAAGGCACCTACCTTGGTAGATTTTCCGTTAAGCCTTGCTACGCTGCCGTCAATAACATCTAGAAAACCTGAAGTCCAGAGAAGAACAATTGCACTTATAGGATTATCATTGTAGATTAAAATGGAAGAAATAAGACCAGAAAAAAGCGCCCATAGAGTAATAGTATCAGGGGAGATATTTCTGGAAACCAAAAACTTGGAAAGGTAGTCGAATGCTGGCTGAATCTTTGATCTCAATTTGCTGTCTATCATTATTTTCAACATCCTCCTTTTTCATAGTCTAAGAAAGTTAAAAATGCGT
>JAUVAG010000278.1 GCA_030591825.1 Dethiosulfatibacter sp. | reverse complement strand
TGTAGGAGCAACTGCAGTAGGTCTTTCAACTGCAAATGCGTTCCTTAGTGTTGCATCGTCAATAGTATCTGAAGACATTATAAAGAATACGTTCAAAATAAAAGTAGCTCCGGAGAAACAGTTAATGGTAACCAGATGTGTAATAGCTGCAATAGGAATTGCCGCTACATTGATTGCTATTAATCCTCCACAGCTTATATTTACAATGATAATGTTCTCAATCGCCATAGTTATGCCTCTATTCCCAATACTTGTATTTGGATTGTACTGGAAAAGAGCAACGAAACAGGCAGCTCTTGTTTCAGCCATAGTAGGTACAATAGTTGTTCTTATGACATACTTTGTATGGGGTATTGGATATACATGGTATGGAGCAATAGGAATGCTTGCTTCTACAATTCTCATGGTTGCAGTAAGTCTTGTTACAACTCAGGATGAAAAAGAATGCGAAAGTTTCTATGAAGCACTTGAACAAGGTGATAGTAAATATTATGAGAGTGAAGATAAAGAAGTTAGCGCTTAAACTGAATAATTAGAATGAAAAATGCCTTCGAAAGAGAAGGCATTTTTTTGTAGTCTAAGAAAGTTAAAAATGCGTAATTCCTTGAAGCGTTGGTATTACGCGCATAAGGAAACTTTCTACGACCTCTTGATATCCGCGTTAGTCACATGAAGCGTGAATTGGATAACGCAGCATAGCTGCTTTTTTGTTGTTTTAACGCTATAGGGTATTCTTTGATGGTTCGTCTATACCTTCAACCTCGAGACCTTTTGATGTAGCCCGTATGCCTATGGCACCAAGAGGGGCAGTGGTTATTATTGAAAGAACTGCGATTGCCAATATAAGCTCTCCCGACCTCACGCCCATTGCAAGGGGTATTGCACCTATCGCAGCCTGAACTGTGGCCTTTGGAGTATAGGAAACTACACAGAATAGCCTCTCCTTGAAGTTGAGATTTGTACCGAGAGTTGAAAGTACAACTCCTATACTTCTTGCTATTAGTCCCAGTGCAATTATTGCAAGTCCTTTTAGTCCTGAGTCGAAGGCTACGCTTATATTTACTTGAGCCCCTACAAGTACGAAAAGGAGTATTTCTGCAAGTATCCATATCTTGTTGAACTTTGCGGAAAGCCTTTTGGCAGTTTCGGGTATCTTTTCAAGTATTATGAATCCTATGACCATTACACCCAGTAGAGCTGCCACTTGTATTTTGCTTTTTAGAAGCTCTTCAATTGCTGTAAGGAGGATTGCGCATCCAAGGATTACAAGAACCTTCTTTGTGTCCCTTATATGATAGGCTGTAAAGACCTTTACAAGGATGAGTCCGATGACTAGTCCCATTACTATTCCTAGAAGTATTGATAAAGGTATTGTAAGTATTTGTACTCCAATGTTCACATGGCTTCCGCTGTATAGACCAAGGAAGGTTGTGAATATTGTTATTGCAAATACATCGTCGATTGAGGCACTGGCGATTATAAGGGTGGGGATTCCTTTTTTTGTTCCGATACCTCTGTCAGTGAAGTAGAGCATTGATGGAACTACTACAGCAGGTGAAACAGCTGCAATTATAAAGCCAAGTATTCCACCTTCTATGAAGGAAAAGCCAAGAATATATTGCGCTATGAATGCTATGGTGAAGCCTTCCATAAGCCCGGGTATGCAGCTCATCTTGATGGCGGTCTTTCCAACCTTGTTGAGGTTTTCCCTGCTTATTCCAAGGCCTGCTCTTAGAAGTATTATTATGAGAGCTATAAGCCTGAAGTCTGATGATACCTCCAAAAGATCAGGGTCTATGATGTCTATTGCATAGGGGCCTATTGCTATTCCCAAAAGGAGCATTCCAAGAAGTCCCGGCAGGTTAAGCTTTGTAAATATGAGGTTTGCAACCAAACCAAGTACGATTATTATTCCCAAACTTGTAGCCATTTTATTTTCGCATAATATGAATTTGTTCCCGCTCACGCAGCTTATCATGCATCTCCTTATTTAGTATTTAATGAACATATAAGTTATAATTCACCAAGGTAAAAACAAAAAAATCCTGTCGACAAAATAGTCAACAGGAGTCATTAGCACTTGGCGGTTAGGCATTTTCATTGCCCGGCGAACTCCATCGCCCTATATAATTTGTCCGTTACCTATTAAAGTTTCTGTGTCTTTCCAAATAAAGTTATCATATGGAGGAGTATATGTCAATTTAAAATAATAAAATTTATAGTTAAAAATCATCTAAATATATGGTATAATAATAAATATAAGGATAACGTTCGACCAATGCGAATGAGAACTTGGTTTCGACAAATCAAATTCAACGCAACAAACTATGCCCCAATAAACGAATAGCGTTCGACAATGACGAATAGTTAAATATCAAATCCAATAAAAAAGGAGAAATAAATGAGTAGCGAAATTAAATTCAGATGGCATGGAAGAGGTGGACAGGGTGTCAAGACTGCAGCTTTGCTTCTTGCAGATGTAGCATTTACTACAGGTAAGTATGTCAAAGGTTTTCCAGAGTACGGTCCAGAGCGTATGGGAGCACCAGTTACGGCATATGACAGAATAAGTGATGAAAAGATAATAGTTCATTCAAACATATATGAGCCGGACTTTGTGGCCTTGTTTGATGATACTCTTTTGAGCAGCATAGATGTTACGGCAGGACTTTCATTGGAAGGTGGGATACTTGTCAATACACCTAAAAGCCCGGAAGAAATTGCAGGATTCCTCAACGGATACAAGGGAAAGATATGTACCATAGATGCAAAGAGGATATCTGAAGAAGTACTTGGTCAGAATTTCCCTAACATGGCAATGCTTTCAGCTCTTATAAAGCTGTCAGGATTGATGGAAGAAGATAAATTCTTGGGAAATATGGAAAATTCACTGAAACACAAGTTTGCAACAAAACCTCAGGTGGTTTCAGGAAACATGGAAATATTGAAAAGATCCTTTGAGGAGGTACAAGGAATATGAAACAAGGAAAAGTTGATATTAATGAAACCATCAAATGGCAAGATATAACCGTTGCAGGAACCATAAAGGGTGGAGCATCAGCAAAACAGTTCAAAACAGGAGACTGGCGAGTAAAGAAACCTGTATTCATAGAAGACAAGTGCAAGCAGTGCTTGCTTTGTGTACCGGTATGTCCAGACTCTTCAATACCTGTCAAAAACAGCAAAAGAC
>JAUVAG010000217.1 GCA_030591825.1 Dethiosulfatibacter sp. | reverse complement strand
TCATCTCTCGAATAATGGCTTCTAAGGCTCTCCACCGTTCTTCCGCTTCCAGTCCTACCGCTTGCCTCTCCATACATGGCAAAGCTTATGGCATCAAAAACAGTAGTCTTTCCAGATCCCGTAGGCCCTGTCACAAGAAAAAGGTTTCTTCCTTCAAGCTCCTGAAAATCAACAATTTCCACTGAGCTGTAGGGTCCGAATGCAGTCATTTTTAACTTTACAGGTCTCATTAGGCTTCCCTTCCCTTTCTATTTATTTCGTCCAGTACTCCTGTTACTATTTCCATCTTGTCCTCATCAAATTCTTCTCCGGACATATTTTCATAAAATTCGCTAAAAAGCTCAATAGGATTTTTCTTTGAAAACTCATTCCCTGCTGAAGTTCTATCCTCTCCAGCCTCCCTGTCATACTGCTCACGTTCAAGCCTCAGAATATTGGGATAAACAGATCTGAGCATACCTATTGGATCCATAAGCTCGCCCTTGTCTGTAAGGCTTGCCATTATATAATCTTCAGTATTTCCCAGGGAATAAATGTCCTTATCCATGAGATTATTCAAATCTCCCTTAATAATTCTCAAATCTCTAAGAGGCTTAAGCTCCCTTAGTTCATAGTGTATATTTCCTTCTCCATCCATATCCACTATGGTAATGGATTTCTTCTGTCTTGCCTCTGAAAACGAATACTTCAGCAAGGATCCTGAATACCTTATTTTCTCATGCTTTACCTTCTGTGGTCTGTGAAGATGACCAAGAGCAACATAATCAAAGTCTTCATAATAATCCACGTTGATATATTCAGACCCACCTATGGAAAGTGGTCTTTCCGACTCGCTAGTCTCCAATACTTCAGTACCCATCAAAAATGCATGGGATATGCACACCTTCCTTGCATTTCCATCAAACTTGTCCACAATCCTTCTAAGAACTTTCTTCATAGCATCATCATGGGATTTTACTTCACTATCTCCATAAAGTTCTCTCACAACTGCAGGTTCTGCAAATGGCACGGGATAAAAATCTACAGGACCGTATTCATCTTCTATTCTTACAGGGAATATTTCCCTGGATATATTTCCTCTGATATGGAGTCCTCTATCAGTAAGTATCTTACTTGCAAAACCAACTCTGTCAGGGCTGTCGTGATTTCCAGCTATTGCTATAACTGTTATGTCCTGTTTCAGTATGATTTCGGAAAGTGTTTCATCCAAAAGCTCAACGGCCTCAACTGGAGGTATTGACCTATCATAAATGTCTCCTGCTATTATTAGCACCTGTGGCTTTTCCTTCTCTATTAACTCCACCAACTGCTTAAGTATATGTCTCTGGTCTTCTGTCATATGGACTCCGTGTACAAGCTTTCCAATATGCCAGTCGCCAGTATGTATAATTTTCATATGCCACCTCGTATATTCAGACCAGACAAGAGGGACAGACCCCCTTGTCTGGTCATATCTATATTTTATTATTTTTCCTACCGGATTATTATATCACTTTATATGATAAATTTGAAACAAAGAAAACAGTAGCTATTTGACATAAAACTTGAGAAAGAAACCCATGTCATAGTTTGTCATACTTTGACATCTCATAGTCTTTTTTGTGAAAGGGTTTTCCTATATACTAATGACAAATACATTTATCGAGGAGAAAAATTATGAAAACTAAAAGAATATTGGCGTTGGTACTGGCTGTTATGCTGTTGTTTGTTGGATGTTCAAGTCCAAGCAATACTGAATCAGGAGATGACGGTACAGTAACACAAGGAGAATTCACAATCAAGGTAGGTCTTGTTACACCAGAGCAGGACATAGCTACACAATCAATGAGACATTTCGAAGAGGAAGTTGAAAAGCTTTCAGAAGGAAGAATAGAAGTTGAACTGTTCCCAGGTGGAGCGATAGGCGGAAGTGCTGACATCTTCAACGGTGTTCAGGACGGTACAATAGAAATGTGTGTAAACATATATCCACCTTTTGCACAGTTTACAGATGCATTCCTTCTTTACAACCTGCCATACCTTTTCAGCAGTAAAGATGTAGTATTTGAATTCCTTGACAGTGACATCGCACATGATATAGCAACAAGTATTGAAAGTAAAGGTTTCAAGCAGCTTGCAGTATTTGACGGTGGTTACAGAAATGTATCAAACAACGACAAGGCTGTTCATTCACCTGCTGACCTTGCAGGTCTTAAGATAAGAACTCTTAACAATCCTGTTCAACTTGACTACTTCAATGCATACGGAGCTAACCCTACTCCACTTCCATATGGAGATATCTATGTTGGTCTTCAAACAAAGACAATCGACGGACAGGAAAACAGCTTCAGTAATATATCAAGTATGAAATTTAATGAAGTACAGAAATACGTTACAGATACACAACATGCATTTGACCCTGTAGGAATGTTTATGAACACAGGCATATTCGATTCATATCCTGATGACGTTAAAGCGATTATCGTAGAAGCAGCAATGAGTACACAAACATTCAACAGAGAACTTGCAATAGAACTTGAAGCTAAATCAATCGAAACAATAGGAGCAACTACTGAAATCACATACTTAACAGACGAAGAAAGACAAGTATTCATAGATGAAGCAATGCCGACATACAAAAACTTCGAAGAACAAATCGGAAAAGAATTGTTAGATAAGGCACTTGCTAAGATCAAAGAAATCGAAAACAATTAATTCTTTGACAAGAAAGCAGTTATTCCAGAGGTGAAGGAAAGTATCCTTAATAGCATAGCACCAACGCTTCAAGGTGTTATGCATATAATCACTATCCTAAACTATTGAATGATAAGGTGTCATATGACACCTTATCATATTTATGGAGGTTATTAAATGAAATTTTTAAAATTGCTTGATGAGCATATTGAAGAGTGGTTATTAATATTCACATACACCGCCATGCTTGCCATAGCCTCAGCACAGGTATTCTTTAGATATGTAATAAACCTGTCCATATCATGGAGTCAGGATCTTCTGACATATATGCTTATTTGGTCTGTTTTCATAGGAATCTCACTTGCTGTAAAAAAGAGAAAACATATCAAGGTTGAACTTGCCTTTGTCATACTTCCTGAAAAACAGCAGTTCTATCTGAAGATATTTTCAAATCTTGTATTCATGGCATTTTGTGGAATTTTCAGTTACTACTCAATGATTAAAGTTTACAAACTGATTTTTGTCAATCCGCAGATTTCAGAATCCACAGGACTTTCAATGTGGATGATTCAAATTGCAGTACCAATCGGATTTATACTTAGTATTTACAGACTTGTAGTTGACACTAGAATGCTCTTCAAAGAAAGAGCAGATGAAATAAGGATAGGAGGTTAATATCATGCATATATTCTTATTATTGGCTTCCTTTGCCGTATTTGTATTATTATCAGTTCCAATAGGTGTATCCATTGGTATAGCACTTTGTATTTATGGATTTTCAGGCGGAGCAATGGGTCTTGACTTTATTTCACAGTCCATATTTTCCTCTATGAACAGCTTCCCTCTCATAGCAATCCCTTTCTTCATACTGGCGGGATCAATCATGGAAGGTGGAGGATTGTCCAAAAGATTGATCAACCTTTCCAACTCCATGGTTGGACATCTTACAGGCGGACTTGGTATTGTTACTGTACTTACTTGCATATTCTTTGGAGCAATAAGCGGTTCTGCCATTGCAACAGTTGCAGCTATAGGAACAATAATGATACCTGCAATGGAGGAACAGGGATATCCTAGATCCTTCGCTACAGCACTTACTGCATCAGCAGGAGTACTTG
>JAUVAG010000114.1 GCA_030591825.1 Dethiosulfatibacter sp. | reverse complement strand
CAAGAGGTTATGGGGTTTGATAATGATTTTTTACGGAATAAAGTATTGAAGTGAGATTCCATCTGTTCATGTAGGATCGGGATATTAAACAGTACTTTCAACCTTGACTAAACATGGCGTGGCCATGGTTGATGATATGGACAACCTTGAAACAATTTTCGGTGAAATGGACGTTGAAAAGATAGAAGGATTTATTGAAGAAAAGAATATCAGGGCTGTAGTTGATGCAACCCATCCCTATGCTGAGATAATATCGGGAAATATTGAAAAGGCATGCGGTAATTCGGGAACAAAGCTTTTCAAGTATATAAGGGAAGAGATTCCTCTTGACGACAAGGTTAATGTCTACAAGGACATCGAAGACCTTTGTAAAAGTCTGAAGTCAACAGAGGGAAACATACTCTTGACTACGGGAAGCAGAAAACTTGAGGAATATACGAGACATTTGCCAGTCGAAAGGCTCTATGTAAGGGTTCTTCCAATCAGGAAGTCAATGGAAAAGGTGTGGCAGGAAGGCTTCAAGTCAAGCCATATAATAGCCATGCAGGGACCCTTCTCAGAGGAATTCAACAAGGAAGTATACAAGCAATGCGACATCAAGCACATGGTTCTCAAAAACAGCGGACCAAATGGGGGTACGAGACAAAAAATCGAATCTGCCCTGGAAGCAAACATAGAAATACACCTGCTCGACAGACCGACAACTGATGGAGACTGGTTTGAAGATAAGGAAACACTAATTAAAGAAATTAAGGATTATTTGGAGGAGTAAAAAATGAAAAGAATATTAGCTATTTTATTGGCACTAATGATGGTAATGGGAGCATTATCTGGATGTACGACAAAAGCAGAAACACCTGCACCGGCTGAGCCTGCAGAAAACGAAGAACAGTCTGCTGAGGAAGCAAATAACACTGAGGGAACTGATATCATGTTCCCTGAATTCGTATTTGAAAATACTGATGAAACTGTAACATATCTTGATCCAAAGGGAAATGAAACAACAATAACAAAGAACCCTGAAAAAACTGTAGTTCTTATGAACTCGATACTTGACATGTGGTATATGGCTGGTGGAGAAGCAATAGGAAGGGTAAGTGGATCTACTAATGTACCTGAAGCTGCAATGGAGCTTACAGACCTTGGAAAAATCACATCGCTTAACCTGGAGATGATCCTTAGTCTTGAGCCTGAGCTAATAGTAATTTCATCCACATATTCTGCATCTGAAGATATAAAGAAGCTTGCTGATGAAAATGGAATTGAATGTGCACTAATAGATTCAAGTATTGAGCCATACAAAAGTTTTGAAAAGATACTATATCTCTTTGCCCTTGTAAACGGTACTGAAGAGAAGTTTATGACAGACATAGAAAAGATAGTAGAAGACTGTGACGCTATAATTGAAAAGGCAAATGAAGTAGATGAAAAGCCTTCAGCAGCAATTCTTTTCACATCTACAAAGAGCATAAAACTTAACTCGGACATAACTCTTACTGGAGACATGTTCAAGCTTATGGGTGGAGAAAACATTGCAATGGATGCAGTTGAAAAAGGTGCGAAATACGTGGACTATTCCTTTGAGGTAATGCTTCAGAAAGATCCTGACTTCATACTAATCACTACAATGGGTAATGAAGAGGCATGCAAGGCAAACTTTGAAGAGAATGTTGCAACAAAGGATGCATGGGCTACTTTGACTGCAGTTAAGGAAGGCAATGTATACTATATGCCTAAGGATCTTTTCATGTACAAACCCAATGCAAGATATGCAGAAGCTTTTGAATACCTTGGAAAAATCATATACCCAAGCGTATTTGAATAGTATATCCAAACATTATGGAACATAATTTATTAATCAGAAAAAAAATCACATATCTAATTATAGTAGGCATAGCACTTTTCATTGCATTCATCATGAGTGTAAGATTCGGTGCAGTGGAGCTTGATACTGCTGAAATACTCAAAAGCCTCTTCAGCAGTGTTGAAACAACAAACAGAAACATAATTTGGAAGCTTAGGGTTCCAAGAACACTAATAGCTGGACTGGTAGGCATGTGCCTGTCGGTCTCCGGCTGTATTCTACAGAGTGTAATGAAGAACCCTCTTGCTTCCCCTACAATCATAGGTGTCAATGCAGGAGCTGGACTAGCTGCAGCAGTCACTCTTGTATTGTTGCCAGAGATGGAGTATCTGTTGACTCCTGCTGCCTTTTTTGGAGCCTTTGCTACAACATGGATAATATACATCATATCCTGGAAGGATGGAATAAAGCCTCTTCGGATGGTACTTGCAGGAGTTGCTATTTCATCAATAATATCTGCAATAATTAATACAATACTGATTTTTTATCCCGACAGGATAACAAACCAGATTTCATTTACAATAGGAAGCTTGTCAACAAAGATGTGGTCTGATTTTAGGATATTGCTTCCCTATGCAGTCATAGGACTAATAATAGCACTCATTTATTCCAAGAAGCTAAACATACTTCTTCTTGGAGACGAGATAGCATCAAACCTTGGAATTAATATCGAAAGGACAAGGATAATACTTATAGCAGTAGCATCACTTTTGGCAGCATCTGCGGTAAGCATAGTGGGAATGCTTGGTTTCGTAGGGCTTATAATACCCCATATGACAAGGCTTATTGTAGGCTCCGACAACCGTTTCCTCATACCAGCCAGCGCACTTACGGGAGCATTGGTAGTTATGGTCTGCGACACCCTTGCCAGGATTGTTGCAAAGCCTATGGAAATACCTGTGGGAATAATCATGTCCCTCATAGGAGCACCGTTCTTTTTGTTTCTGTTGAGAAGGAGATTTAAATACGATGATTAAAACAAAAAAAATCGAAGTGAGCTACGGCAAGAAGATAATAATAGACTCAGTTGACATCCATATAAAAAAGGGTACTATTAATACATTAATCGGGCCAAATGGATCAGGAAAGTCAACTATTTTAAAGGCTCTTACACAACAGAAAAAGATAGACAGTGGAGAAATATTTTTCAAGGGTGATCCTATTCAAACATTGAGCAGGATGTACTGGGCGAAAAATGTAACCTATCTTCCTCAGAATCCAAAGGCACCAAATGATTTTACAGTGTGGGATTTGGTAAGTCTTTCAAGAAATGCCTACCTGAAATGGTATGAAAGACTTGGAAAGAAAGACTATGAAATAATAGAGGAATCCATTGGGAAGACAAACATCCAGGACCACAAGTACAAGCTTCTAAGCGAACTTTCCGGAGGAGAGAGGCAGCGAGCATGGATAGCAATGGCCCTTGCACAAGAGCCTGAGCTTATAATCCTCGACGAGCCTACGACCTTTTTGGACATAGCCTATCAGTTCGAGGTTCTTGAGATTATCAAGGAGCTTAACGAAAAGGAAAATATCACGGTGCTTATGGTTCTACATGATTTGAACCATGCTGCAAAGTATTCAGACAACATAGTACTCCTTAAAAAGGGAAAGGTCTTTGCAGAAGGAGCTCCAAAGGATGTAATGAACAAGGAAAACATAAGGGAAGCATTCGATATAGAAGTGAAGGTTCAGCACGACGAGGAACACAATTATCCACTAATCTATCCAATTAGAAAGGCTGTATAATCTAATATTTTGAGAATAAAGAATCCTGCCAAGGCAGGATTCTTTTATAATTTATAAGGTTAATTATTTGAATAATAACCTGAAGTGATGTTATTTGGTATTCAAGGTAAACGTTCACTTGTCCTTGTATATCAAAATGAATCATAGTATGATTATTATAAATCAAAAGTATCATAATGTGGTACTAGCTTTATTTAGATAAGTAGTATATTAGGGTGCTTTTTTATAAACACAAGGGAGGTAGCTTTGAGTATTAATGAATTCTATAGATTGGAAGTAACAGGGAAAGACGAAGTCGGCAGTGCAGTGGGCATATTGAATAAAATTTATCGTTTTGATATTAATTGCCTTTTTCATTAACAAATTGAATAATAGACTTAACAAGAAGATTCTTGGAGCTGATGCAGCATTTATCAATACGTTGATGGAGTATTCCTGGCCAGGAAATGTAAGGGAGTTGCAAAATGTAGTAGAAAGAGCCATGAATCTATGTTCCAGCGACATATTGACATTGGAGCATCTGATTATTGGCTTTGACAATAGAAGTAAAAGACCTATTACAAAGATTCCAAAATTTAGTTATGAGGAAGACCTTGATTTGAAAAAAACCATTGAAATGTATGAAAAGGAAGTTATCACAAATTCATTGAAGATTCATAAAACTTATAGAAAGACTGCAAAGGCATTGGGAATTTCCCATACTTCAATTATTAACAAGGTTAAGAAGTTCGATATACAGGTATAAAAAAATAAAAAACAATAGATTTTGGGGTGGTGTAAATAATGTTTACGGATGTAAATGTTATTTACACTATTTTAAATTGAAATGTAAATAATGTTTACGCTATATCGAAGCTGTGTTGAAAAACCAGATTAAATGGCTGTTCTTAAAGTTGGCATAGTAATTGCATTAATAGTATTTAAGAAAACAAAAAAAGACCTGATGACAGAGTGAGAAATCGTTTTGCAGGTTAAAAAAATAAAAGGAGAAATACAGATGAGTATGAAAGGTATTGAAAAAATGGGTTTTGGAACAAAGACGATTCATGGGGGTAATGCAGGGAATTCTCAACATGGTGCATTGGCCAATCCGATATATAGAACTTCAACGTTTACTTTCGCTTCTGCAGAAGAGGGCGGAAGAAGGTTTGCAGGAGAAGAAGCAGGTCATATATATTCAAGGATAGGTAATCCTACAAATGGAGAACTTGAAGAAAAGATTGCTATATTGGAAAATGCTGAAGCAGGATTATCAGCAGCTTCTGGAATGGGAGCAATTACTTCGGCTTTATATACAGCTTTAAAGGCTGGAGATCATGTAGTGGTAGCCGATACACTTTACGGATGTACTTTTTCAATGTTTAATCATGGACTTCCAAGGTTTGGCATCGAGGTTACATTTGTGGATATAAGCAATCTTGAAGAAGTTAGAAATGCCATGAAACCAAATACCAAAGTAGTGTATCTGGAAACACCTGCAAATCCAACATTAAAATTTGCAGACTTGGAAAAAATAGCTGAAATTGCACATACCGTTGAAGACTGTATGCTGTTTGTAGACAATACATTCAGTACTCCTTATCTTCAAAAACCATTGGATCTGGGTGCTGATGTTGTACTTCATTCGGCAACAAAATACTTGAACGGACATGGAGATGTAATCGCTGGGCTTGTAGCAGGTAAGGCGGATTTTATTCAACAAGTTAGACTATTCGGATTAAAGGACATGACAGGTGCTGTACTTAGTGCTGATGATGCATATCTTGTATTAAGAGGAATGAAAACATTGGAAATCAGAATGGAGAAGCATTGTGCCAAT
>JAUVAG010000111.1 GCA_030591825.1 Dethiosulfatibacter sp. | reverse complement strand
TAACTCTATTATACCACAAATACCCAAATTTGAGAAGTGATAAAACAAAGAAAAACACTGACTTTTCATAAGAATTATCAGTGTCTGTTTTTAAAGCATATACCCAAAGTTCAGAAAGAACCAACGCGGATCTGCCGGTTGTTTTAGTTATAGGTTTTCACCTGAGATTCATTATGCTCTTGGTCAATTCATCGATGCTATCAGTAAGCAGATTAAGTTTTCCTTCAATTCGTACCAGCAGATAGGTGGCTACGGCTATAGGAAAGCCCACATTTGCTATCTGGTCATAAAGATTTTCCATAAGCTCCTCCTTGTTAATATTTTTGTTATAATTGTAATAAAAAAGGGAGAAGGCCTATCCCTCTCCCTGTTGAGCCTAGATAAGCTCATTTATTGTAGTTGTTGTTACCTTTGCTCCAGCAACGCTTACAAGGTCTCCGCCTGAAGTGTTGAAGATATTCTTTGCAAGCATATCGTCCATCACGGCTTGTACTTCAACATCTGTAACGTCCGGTCTAGGATCGTCTATGGAATAGCTTGCGCTATTGTCCGCAGCATTCTTAAAACTCATAGTCAGTTTAGTAGCCATTTAATCACCTCCTTTTCATGGATTTAATAATTCATTACACTTGGTCTACAAGATCGTATTCTTCGCTTTTTCTTACAGCGATTACAGGTTTTTCCTGTAGAGATACCATTCCTGATGCTACGGAATAGATGTCTTCGTCTGTTGCTGCAGGTTTAAGCTTTGAATACGACTTGTTTTTTGTAAGGGTGTTGCCGTCTCCGTCAACGCCGTTGTTTAGTACAAGTGTTACTTTGCCTTCAAGTTCAGTAGATACTATTGCCATGTTATCACCTCCTTTCACTAGGTATATGTGAAAATCGGAAAATGTTACTATAAGAATTTTTAATTAATTTAAAAGGACAAGAAGCTATAGTAAAGAATTCAGGTATGTAAGCGTTGGAAATGAATTAGTAGACATAATTAAAAAACATTGTAATTAACCGGCAAAAATGATATGCTACCTACGGTAAACTCTAAGGTGAATTGCAACTGTAAATAATCATTTATAAAACTGCGATTGGAGATACTGTAGATTGAAGAGCTTATTCTTATAGGTTTTTTATTTAAAGGAGAGGTAATAAAATGATAAAGGTAAATAATTTGTCCTATTCATTTCCGCAAAAAGACCTGTACAATAAGATTTCATTCACATTAGAAGAAGGTCAGCATTGCGCATTTATTGGGACAAGCGGCAGTGGAAAAAGTACATTGGTTGACATGATAATGGATACAGAAAGATACATGTTTGATGGGGACTTGGACATAGACCCAAGTTGCAGGATAGGCTATGTGAGCCAGTTCTCCCAACTGGATAAAACAGAAGATACTACGGTATTCGAATATATAGGTGAAGAATTTATTAGATTGCAAAATGAAATAGCTTTCATTTGTACTGAAATGGAAACATCTAGAGATATGGATCCCTTACTGGAAAAGTACCAGGAGGCATTGGATGCATTTGATGCGATTGGTGGAGATGATTTTGAAAGCAATATAGACAAGAAACTGAATCTTGCAAATCTAATCAAGCAAAAGGATCTGAAGATATCTGAACTTAGTGGTGGTGAATTCAAACTGGTTCAAGTAATAAAGGAAATGCTAAACAGTCCTGATCTTATGATAATGGATGAGCCGGACGTGTTTTTAGACTTTGAAAATCTAAATTCCCTTAAGAAGCTTATTAATTCTCACAAGAAGATTATACTTGTTATTACTCACAACAGGTATTTGCTGAATCATTGCTTTGATAAAATCATACATCTTGAAAACATGGAGCTCCAGGAATTTGATGGAAGATATGTTGACTATAACCTTTCACTGCTTCAAACTAAAATTGAGTTGCAGGAGCTTGCACTAGCCGATAATGAGGAAATTGAGAGAAATGAGAAATTAATAATCAAACTAAGAGACTGGGCGACTGAAATTGATGATTCTTCAATCGGTAGTTCGCTCAAGGCGAGAATGAAAATACAGGAAAGACTGGAAGCACGTAGAATCAAAGCTCCATTTGTTGATATCAAACAACCGGAAATAAGGTTGGTTACAAATAATGAAATAGAAGAAACAGTCGCCGTTAAGGTCAATGACTATAGTGTTGCCTTTGATGAGATACTTTTGGAAAATGTAACCTTTGAAATCAAATCAACTGACAAGGTAGCTCTTATCGGTCCAAACGGTACAGGTAAGACGACTATATTGAGGGAAATATTTAAAAACAACAATGAATATATTGATATAAATGATGATGTTGAAATGGCTTATTTGTCACAGGACCAGGGAGAAATATTAACCGAGTCTAATACCATAGTTAAAGAATTCTTCGATGCAGGATTTAAAACTCTAACTGAGATAATAACATATCTTTCAGAATATGGATATGATGAAGAAGGTATTGAACAAAAGATTGAATCACTGTCGGGTGGAGAAAAAAACATTCTTCAACTGGCAAAAATTTCTGCTAGCAAGGCAAACATGCTGCTTTTGGATGAACCTACAAGTCATCTGGATACTTATTCACAGCTAGCACTTGAAGAAGCTATAGAGAAGTATAAAGGTGGTATTCTTATGATTTCTCATGATTATTATTCCATAATAAACTGTATGGATTATGTTTTAATAATCGAAGACAAGACCATCAGAAAAATGAGTATGCGTAAATTCAGAAAGATGATTTATGCCAATCACTTCAATAAAGATTATTTGCTAATTGAGCAAAAGAAAAAGATAGTTGAAACGAAAATTGCTCTGGCTTTAAAGAATACTGATTTCGAGGGTGCAAGAGTCTTGTCTGAAGAGTTGGAAGAGATAATAAAGTCCATATAACGAAAAACAGTTGGAATACCCCTAGATTTGACAGGTTAATATATTTGTCATTTATAGGGGTATTTTTAATGTCTTAGAAAAGTGAAAATAGAAATATGCAAAATCTCCTGAAGAGTTCTATTGTTGTACTCAATAATAAAGAACAATTTTGAGTCAATTGCGCATTTACTCCATCTCTCGCAACTGCATTTCTATCCTATTTGTCAGAACCTTATATGATAATACTGAAAGTATTGCAATTATTACCAGGTCGGTTGCCAGAATAAGTATGGAAGATAAATCATTTCTAAGCATGAAGAAGGTAAGAATTCCCAATCCTAAAGTTATCAGTGATCCTATCCCCATTGATATGAGAACGTTGAAGTTTTGCTTTACAGCCCTTTGTGGATTGTCCCAGTCAAGTAAGGGACGACTAATGTCTACTGCAAGTCCAGTAAGTAAAAGAGGAACTGATCCTGCCATTCCAAGTAATGCCGAGGTGAGCATACCCGCTGCATTTACAGGTATATAGAACTTTATTCCAGCAGATACAATTATAACACTCAAAAGTTGAAGCAGAAGTGGAGATAGTCCTTTACCTATTATATGGTCTGTTGTTCTAACGGGAATTATCCTGGTTATCCAGAATGTCTTTCCTTCTCTTGAAAAGGCTGAAGGTGCAGTGGGGTTCATTGCGGCAAAAAACATGAATCCGCCTGCAAGACCGAAGGTGAAGAAATTTTCATATTGTGAATAATAGTTTCCAAGTTCTCCGATATCTCCAGAATTTCCGGTGAGTGAGGGCATTACTAGGAGTGCGAAGGGTATAATTATTACGATACCGACACAATTGAACATATATATGGGTGTTTTCAGTAAAGTTTTCATGTCAGCCTTGAATATTGCTATATAGTTTTTGGAAACTCTTCCTGAAGCTTCTTCAAGTTCTTCATTTGTAAGTTTCTTTTTCTTTGCCTGTGCTTCCTTTCCACCTATAATTCCACCGAGATAGATCTTTTCACTTACTGCAATCATTACAGCAAAGGCAACTATATTTGCTGCGGCTATTTTGATGAAATCCAATATGGATTCAATTCCTGAGTTTGAAAGACTGATTGAAGTCCACTTAGAAACAGGGAAATATCTTCCCGTCATGTCTATGAGAGCCTTGTTGTCGCTGAACAGGGTGGCTATGAATGCCTGTTCCTGTCCCGGTGGTATCTGAACCATGCTTCTTTGAATGACTATCTGTATTCCAAGGATGACAAACATGAAGAGAAACATTGATATGAGCCTTATGAGGTCTTTTTTTCCCTTGATGTTGGTGGTTCTCATCAGAATGATTATTAATATGGATGCAAGGGAAAGGGGAATAACAGGAGTCAGCAAAAATGTCATTGATGATTTAATTATATAGACGATGATATTTCCACCTACAAGACTTTTGTTTATAACAAGTATGGGTATGAGAAATATGGCGAGTAGAACATATTCGTATACCAATATGGTTATGAATTTTGAAACTACTATGGTTCTTCCTTTCAAGGGCAGGGGGATGAGCATTTCCGTATCCCTTGAGAAATAATAATATGACAATACATATAAAAGGCCGAAGAAAAAGACCATTGATGATGCCATATAGTGTGCAAGGGTGGAAAAGTATAGCTCCTGATTAAGCATTAGCAAGGACTTGCCTACTTGTCTCAAAAACGTAACATAATACACATAGGTAGGCATAAGGGCGATTATTACAAATATGAATATTAGAGGCTTTACCTTGTCCCTAGTTGTTCTACTGTTTTTAGGATTAAGGCTGTGGATATTGAAGTTGTTAATAAGACTAACTTTCGTTAGAAACAGTATTTCTTTCATTTTTCTGTTACCTCCAGGAATATTCTTTCCAGAGACTCCTCTTTTCCTGCTTTTTGCTTAAGTTCATCCATTGTTCCTTCAGCGATTAGCTTGCCATTATTGATTATTGCGATTTTGTCACAAATCTTCTCCGCAACTTCAAGTACATGGGTTGAGAAGAATACAGTTTTGCCTCTGTCACACATGTCCCTCATGATTTTCTTAAGATTGAAAGCAGATTTCGGGTCAAGGCCTACCATTGGTTCGTCAAGAACAAAGAGTTCAGGATCGCTTATGAGTGCTCCCGTCAGCACGATTTTCTGCTTCATTCCGTGGGAATATGAGCTGATAAGATCATTTACAGCATCTTCAAGTTCAAAAAGACTGAGATATTTTGATATCCTCTCTTTTCTCGCTGCCTTGCCTACATTGTAGACATCTGCCATGAAGTTAAGGTATTCGATTCCCTTGAGTTTTTCATAAACCTGTGGATTATCCGGTACATAGCTTGTAATGAGCTTAGTTTCAAGACTTTCATTTAGGGTGTCTTTTCCACCTATATGAATGCTTCCCTGGTCTTGCTTCAAAAGTCCAACTATCATCTTTATGGTTGTTGTTTTGCCTGCGCCGTTGGGGCCTAGAAAACCGTAAATCTGGCCCCGTTCAGCCGTAAAGGAAATATTGTCCACTGCTTTTTTTGTTCCCTTTGAATATGATTTTGATAGATTTTCGATTTTTAACATAGTATTGTTA
>JAUVAG010000236.1 GCA_030591825.1 Dethiosulfatibacter sp. | reverse complement strand
GCGTAATACCAACGCTTCAAGGGATTACGCATTTTTAACTTTCTTAGACTAAAATAAAAACCCTGTCATATGACAGGGTGCATTTTATGCTTCTTTATACGCTTCTTCAATTCCTAATATTCTCTTCTTGTAATTGTTGTAGTACTCAATTACAGCCAGAAACTTGTCCACCATTGATACTATCCAGCTTTCCTTGTATTTCGGAATTCTTGCCGGAAACATATGACTTTTTATGATATTACATTCCTTGTCGTTAAGTTCAAATATCTCTTTAGCGTTTTCTAATGCGATAACCGGATGTCTAAATGCATGCAAGAAAGCATCTAAAGGAAGTCTCAATCTTGGAGTTTTATCAAACTTATATAAATAAAAGTCGTGTAACAACGCTCCTCTAATAGTTGATTCCCAGTCTAATCCCATTTTGTATGCTATTTTGTAAGATTGATATGCAACATCCAAAACATGTTCGTAAACACTTTCGTCATGATGCTTTATATGCTTCATCTTTTGAAATACATTATTGCTTATTATGGGACCAGCCACTTTCATAAATCTATGGTCAGTAAATTTCATTTAATCACCTTTATTTGTATTTACATCTCTGTCATTATAACATAAAAAGGATTGCTTGTATATTGGTTTTTATGGACCAATATTCGGTTTACTTATATTTATACATCGTGATATATCAGTTCATTGTTTAAAACCTTAGTATTTAGCCATTATTTCAAAGAAGCATCTCATAAATTTATTTATATTTATTTTTGTTAATACAGTTGTATTCTTAACTGCAGTTGAAAAAGGTCTTCTATCCGCCAGTGTCATTCCCCTGGTAATCTCTCCCTTTGTTTCAACATCCACACTGAATTTTTCAGATTCAAATACTTCAGGTTCAAGCAAATATATTATTGTACAAACATCATGTACAGGTATTCCCTTTTCAGGTGTCAGTCCATATTTGGAGCTGCATGCCTTTATTATTTCAACCAGTTTCGTCTGTTTTTCTCCAAATCCCGAAATTTTTTCCAGGTCATATCCATATAGCATGGTTTCCCTTGTCACATCAAGACCTGCCATGACAATTTCCACTCCTGAATTAAATACCTCTTTTGCAGCTTCAGGATCACAATAAATATTGAATTCGGCAGCCGATGTTACATTACCTGTATTCAGTGCCCCTCCCATCATTACAATTCTATCTATCATAGTCTTGCATTTTGGATACTGCTTAAGAAGCTTTGATATGTTTGTGAGAGGTCCCAAGGTAACTAGAGTCACCTTTCCCCTCTCTTCTTCAAGCTTCTCCTTAAGAAACTCTACTGCGCCTTTTACATCTTCCCTTGATTCATGTTCAGGAAGGTTGAAAACATCCTTTTCAGACACCTCTGTAGCTATATTGTTCTTGTTCAAGGGTTCCTTTTCTCCAAAAGCATAGGGAATATCAAGATTAAAATAGTCAATCATAGAAGCTGTATTTTTCTTAACAATATCATGGGAAGTATTTCCAAACACCGTAGTCAATCCAAGGATGTCTATATTCGAAGAAAATGCTGCTGTAATAATTGCAGCAGCATCATCATATCCAGGATCCGTGTCTATTAAAATTTTAATTTTTCCAAAATCCATTATCAGTCTCCACTTTGCATTGTAAGGTTTACAAGTGATTTTTCAATTTCTAGGACAATATTATTTAACATCTTGTACTCCCCTACTTTTATATCGCTATTGACCAATGTTGTTTCTGTTATGTCGAATGCCTTTCCTGCAAGTTCCTTAAGATTTATGATATCTTCTTTAAGCTTTTCAACCTTCTGTTCTTCACAGAGCTCATCATCTTCCTTCTCTGCAGTTTCCTCAATTTTTTCATCTTTTTTATCATATTTAACTTTTTCGGCTATAACTTTTGCTTCTTTTACAGGTTTTTGAGGTTTTGCCTTTTCTATATCTCTAGCTTTATCAGAAGTTAAATCAAGAACATATCCTTCTTCAACAACACTAACCTCACCGTTTTCCATCAAATATTCAGAGTTCATCTTTGGCACTACCGTTGAAAATCCGAGCTCCTCTTCAATCTTTTTAGAAAACACGTCCCTTGCATCCGATTCACCGTGAACAATAAAAACTTTCTTAGGTGCTTCCTTGAATCCCTTAAGCCATTCCATTAATCCTCTCTGGTCAGCATGTCCAGAGAATCCTTCTACGCTTTCTATATTCGCTTGTACATAAATGTCCTCTCCAAAAAGACGGATTTCCTTCTCGCCTTCTTTTATAAGCCTTCCCAGGGTTCCTTCGCCTTGGTATCCAACAAAAACAATGCTTGAATTTTTCTTCCAAAGATTATGCTTCAAATGATGCCTTATCCTACCTGCGTTGCACATTCCACTTGCAGATATTATTACCTTTGGTTCCGTAGACATGTTTAGTGCCTTAGACTCGTCTGTAGTCTGGGTGAAATGAAGATTCTTAAATTCAAGAGGATTGTCTCCGGAAAGTATTTTTTCCCTTGCTTCCTTGTCAAATACATGGGCATTTTTCTTGAAAATCTCCGTAGCCTTTGACGCTAAAGGACTATCTATATACACAGGTATATTTTTGAAAGCCTTGCTAAATTCATCGTTACCGTCATAATGTTCGTTTAAGGCATATATAATCTCCTGAGTTCTACCAACCGCAAAAGAAGGTATTACTACTGTTCCTTTGTTTTTAATAGTATTAAGTATGATTTTTGACAGCTTACCCACTCTTTCTTCTGGTGATTCATGGAACCTGTTGCCATATGTTGACTCTATTATAAGATAGTCCGCCTTCTCAACAATCTGGGGATCTCTTATTATTGGCTTATCTTTCATTCCAAGGTCTCCCGAGAATACTACCTTCGTAGATTCTCCGTTTTCCTTGAACCATAATTCTACTATGGAGGAACCAAGAATATGGCCTGCATCAATAAACCTTACTGTAAGTACATCATCTATTTCCTCATACTGCTCATAGATAACAGGACTAAAATAACTTAAACTTGCTTGTGCATCTTCTGAAGTATACAGAGGTTCTACAGGTTCTCCTCCCTTTCTCATGGATTTCTGGGATTTCCATTCCGCTTCCATTTCATGGATATGTCCACTGTCCATAAGCATTATAGTACAGAGATCATATGTAGGCGTTGAAGCGAATATTTTGCCTTTAAATCCATTTTTAACCAATAGAGGTATTCTTCCACTATGGTCTATGTGGGCGTGGCTAAGAATCAAATAATCAATCTCTGCAGGATCAAATGGAAAACCATCTTCATTCAGTTTTTCAACATCTTTCTTTCCCTGAAACTGACCACAATCAAGCAATAGTTTTTTATCACCGTATTCAATATAATGGCATGATCCAGTTACTGTTCCTGCTGCTCCTGTAAATTTAATCTTCATAGTGTCCCCCTTGAGAATTATTTTGTTTTTACAAATCTTTCTATATCAGAATCATTTTTGAGTTCTTCTATTTTTTCAGTGTATTTTGTATTCTGGTAATCTCCTAGAACAATATCAGAATTGTCTTCATAAGTATCCTTTTTATCATTTACTTTCAAGATATGGAATCCAAAATCAGTTTGTATTATCCCACTGAGGTTTCCAGGTT
>JAUVAG010000150.1 GCA_030591825.1 Dethiosulfatibacter sp. | reverse complement strand
ATTACCCATTGAACCAATAGGCTCTTTGCCAGTTTCAGCCATAGGCTTAAGTATATGTCTCATATCCTCCATTGAATAATTGAAAAACTTCTGCTTTTCAAGAAGTTGTTCGCTGCTCAGGATATCGTGTGACATGCTCGCATCAGGGAGGTCTGCAAATCTCAATCTGTTGTTTTCAACAAAGGATACATAATCCATCTTCTTGGACACGCTGTCCTTTATTTCCTCATCAAAGAATATTTCCTTTCTCTTTGTATCTATCATAAGCATTTCGCCTGGTCTTAGACTTCCTTTTTTAAGAATGTCTTCAGGCTTAAACTTCAGAACTCCAAATTCCGACGCCATTACTACAGTATCATCATTTGTAATTATATATTTAGCAGGTCTTAGACCGTTTCTATCAAGTGTTCCTCCTACCTGAATTCCATCACAAAAGTACATAGCCGCAGGGCCATCCCAAGGTTCTATCATTGCCGCATGGTATTCATAGAAGGCTTTCTTCTCTTTAGACATATGCTGGTCATTCTCCCAAGCTTCAGGAATAAGCATCATCAAGGTATGGGCATTAGTTCTTCCATTTTGCTTGATGAACTCAAATGCATTATCTACAGATGCCGAGTCGCTTTTATCTTTCTGTAAAATAGGATACAGGTCGTTAATGTCTTCTCCATAAACTTCAGAAGTCAAGACACCTTCCCTTGTTTCCATCCAGTTCCTATTGCCCTTGATTGTATTAATTTCACCATTGTGGGCAAGATATCTAAAAGGCTGAGCCAAGTCCCATGTAGGGAATGTATTGGTACTGAATCTTTGATGTACAAGGGCCATGCTGCTCTTGAAGTTGATATCATTAAGATCAAGATAATATTTTTCTATCTGATCTGCCAATAAGAGACCTTTGTATACTATGGTTCTAGATGAAAGAGAACAGATATAGAAATATTCCTTGTTTCTCACAAGAAGTTTTTCTATTTCATTTTCTATTCTCTTCCTTATTAAAAATAGTTCTTTTTCAAAAGTATCCCAATCTATGTTTTTAACCTTTTTCACAAACACCTGTCTGATAACGGGTTCTGTTCCTCTTGCCGTCTCACCAATGCTCTTTTGGTCAGTAGGAACAAATCTCCAACCAAGAGTCTTGTGTCCCGATTCAGCCACTACTCTTTCAGCAATACCTTCACATTGAAGTCTTAGAGCAGGTTCCTTTGGAAGAAAGATCATACCTATTCCGTATTCCCCTGCATCAGGCAGGTCAATCGAATCATTTGCACAGTATATTTTAAAGAACTCATCAGGAATCTGAGTCAGTATACCTGCACCATCACCAGTTTTCGGATCAGCACCAACCGCTCCTCTGTGTTCCATATTTTTAAGGATTCTCAATCCGTTTTGTACAATGTTAAAACTGGACTCACCTTTCACATTAACAATAAATCCAACACCACATGCATCCTTTTCATTTCTTGGATCGTAAAGACCTTGTTGACCCGGTAACCCTACACTTTTCATAAAAGCTCCTCCTTCTTCTCGTGAAAATTCACTGCGCATACACTTGTATTTATTTTAAATACATTTGTTTCTATTTCTTAACATTTTATACTAAAAACTCAATACATGCAATATAATTTTCCATATTTTAAATACAATTAACAATTTGTGTGCGGGAAAACATTACTTTTTGTATTTTGTATATGGGCATTGTTACAATTTCTTAACAATTAAAAAGTTCAACGTTTTCCTTAATAATTAAATTTAATTCACTTAAATTTAATTTCAATGAAATTTTTCTCTCCTTATTATTATATAACAATTATGACCATATTTTAAGTTTTTTTATAGCACCCTTATCTCTATATTCAAATATTCCAGTAAAAAAGTATATGTTGTCTAGGGAATAAAAAAAGAATCCGAATCATATCCGAATTCTTTCCTTACATTACTATTTAATTTTATTCTATTTAACCAAAGAACATTAGCAATACACCTGCAGCAACTGCAGAGCCAATAACTCCCGCTACATTTGGTCCCATTGCGTGCATCAACAAGTAGTTTGAAGGATTGTACTTCTGACCTTCCTTTTGAACAACTCTAGCTGCCATAGGAACTGCCGATACTCCAGCTGCTCCGATAAGTGGATTGATTTTTCCACCACTTGTTCTATACATGATTTTTCCAAAGATAAGTCCTGTTGCAGTACCAACACTGAATGCAGCAAGTCCAAGAACTATTATCTTTATAGTTCCAACTGTTAGGAATAGATCAGCCTGTGCTTTGGCACCAACTGTAATTCCAAGCAAAATAGTAACTATATACATCATTGAATTCGTAGCAGTTTCAGTAAGCTTTGGAACCACACCTGATTCTCTAATCAAGTTACCGAACATAAGCATTCCTATAAGTGCCGCTGCCGATGGCAGAAGAAGTACTGTGAAGATAGTAACCACTACAGGGAAAATAACTTTTTCTGTCTTTGATACGTGTCTTAATTGTTCCATCTTAACTTTTCTTTCTTCTTCAGTTGTAAGAAGTTTCATAATTGGCGGTTGTATTATTGGAACAAGTGCCATGTATGAATATGCCGCTATCGCTATAGGTCCAAGTAAATCCGGCGCTAGTTTAGATGTCAAGTAAAGTGCTGTAGGACCATCAGCTCCTCCGATTATACCTATAGCAGCTGCCTCAGGACCTGCAAATCCAAGCAATATCGCTCCTATAAAAGTAAAGAATATACCGAACTGTGCTGCAGCTCCCAAAAGAATACTTCTAGGATTGGCAATAAGAGGGCCAAAATCCGTTCCAGCTCCTACACAAAGAAAAATCAATGGAGGATAAATACCTTTTTCAGTACCTAAATATATATAGTGTAAAAGTCCTTCATCTTCCATTAAACCTGCCAAAGGCATGTTAACAAGCAACATACCGAATGCTATCGGTATTAGCAAATACGGTTCATATCCTTTGGCTATAGCAAGATACAAAAATGTACAAGCTATGATTATCATGATAATTTCTTTATATGTAATTGCGGAGAATCCTGTACTTAACCAAAATTGTTGTAATATTTCTCCCATTTGGATTCCTCCCTATTAACCTAATGTAATTAAAGCATCACCGCTGCTTACGCTAGTTCCTTTTGATGTATGTATACCTTTAACCGTTCCGTCTTTCGGTGATACAATTTCGTTTTCCATTTTCATCGCTTCAAGAATCAGAAGGATATCTCCAGCCTTTACAGCCTGTCCTTCAGTTACTTTAATATCAAGTATAGTTCCAGGCATTGGAGCTGATACCATTTCTTCTCCACCCGCTGGTGCCGCCACAGGTGCCGGTGCCGCTTTAGGCACTACTGGTGCTGCAGCTCTAGGTGCTGCTGGTGTACTGAATACAGGCGCGCTAGGAACTCCACCTATTTCTTCTACTGCTACTTCATAAGTTTTCCCGTTTACCGTAATATTATATTGTTTCATTTTTTATAATCCTCCTATCGTTTTAGGTAGTTCTTCTTATATATTATTTTGCACTACCTTGCATTAGTTCCATTCTTCCGGCTTGTGACCATGCCGGTTGTTGATTGCCTGTTTGAACTATACTTCTTACTATCAATTGATCTGTACTTTTTCCAATATGCGCCGCAAGTGCCGCAGTAATAACTGCTACCAGCTCATCTTCTTCAACTACTGCCTGGGTCGCTTGTGCAACTGGTGCTGCATCTATCTTTTCAATTTTTTCTTCTTTCTTTTTAGTGAATATTACCTTGAAAAGATCCAGTACAAATGATATTAAAAGCAAAGTTGCAAATACTATTCCCATGCTGAATAAAGTTATTACTCCAGCATCTCCCATAGTTACTATGTCACCATACATTTTATCACTCCTTACACTGGCATATTGCCATGTTTTTTGGCTGGTCTTGATTCTCTCTTACCAGCAAGCATTTCAAAAGCACTGATTATTCTTTTTCTAGTTTCAGATGGTTCTATAACATCATCTATATATCCTCTTGCTGCTGCTATATAAGGATTAGCTACTGTATCTGTGTATTCCTGAATTTTTTCCTGTCTCATTTCATTTTGATCATCTGCTTCAGCAATTTCTTTTCTGAATATAATATTTGCTGCTCCTGATGGTCCCATTACTGCTATTTCAGCTGAAGGCCATCCAAGAACTACATCAGCTCCAAGATGTCTTGAACACATAGCTATATATGCTCCACCATAGGCTTTTCTCGTTATTACAGTCACCTTAGGTACTGTCGCTTCTGGATATGCATAAAGCATTTTCGCTCCATGTCTTATTATTCCACTGTATTCCTGTCCTGTTCCTGGAAGGAAGCCAGGTACGTCGACCAATGTAAGCAATGGTACATTGAAAGAATCACATGTTCTAATAAAATGAGCCGCCTTGTCTGATGCATTTATATCAAGACATCCTGCAAGTCTATTTGGCTGATTTGCAATTACACCAACACTTTTACCATTCAATCTCATGAAACCCGTAATTATATTCTCAGCGTAATAAGGCTGATACTCAAGGAATTCTCCACCGTCAGAAAGTGCATGAATAACTTCTTTCATGTCATATGCCTTATTTGGATTTTCAGGCACTATAGTATTTAATGCTTCATCTATTCTATTCAAATTATCTGAAGATTCGAAACTTGGTGCTGTCTCAAGATTGTTTTGAGGCAGGAAGCTAAGCAACTGTCTTATCTTTGCAAAACATTCATCTTCTGTATTGTCATAGAACTGGGCAACACCACTTATCTT
>JAUVAG010000223.1 GCA_030591825.1 Dethiosulfatibacter sp. | reverse complement strand
GCGGTTAACGCAGCAAAGCTGCTTTCTTGTTCCTACAATTCCTTTATAAGTCTTGAAGCTATGAATGATATGATGAAGGCTGTTACTATCCTTATTGAAAGAACCAAGGGAAGATTGGCACCTATGGATACAAAGATTACGGTGTCCTCAATTACTGCATGGCAGAGGGCGAGAAATACAGCTATTATCACGAGGCTTCTCTTGTCCAGGTCTCCATCCTGTACGCTTTGGAAGAGTACACCTGCACCAAAGAAAAGTCCCAGGATACTACCGATTACAAGGGGTAGTGATGCATCTTCTTTTATTCTTAGAAATCTTGTCAATGGGGACATGAATTTTGAAAATTTCTCTAGTATCTTTAGGTCTTTCAATACTTCTATTACAAGCATGAGAGGTACGATTATCTTGGCTAGATTGAGTACGGAAAAAAGTCCGTTTTTGAGGGCTGTTAAAAGTATTATTAATATTTCCATAAGCCACCTACATTACAATATTCATTATGGAAGCCACTGCAAAGGATGTAAGTATCCTAAGTACCATTATGAATACCGGATTTACTCCGATTTTTTTTATTACCACTGTTTCGCCTATCAAATTATGTGATATGGCTATGAATGTGGCTGCTATTGTTGCCTGTTTTGCAGTAAGCGTTATTGAAGCTAGAACTCCAAGGGATGCATATATATTTAGAGTTCCTCCCACTATCAATGCAAAGGCTGCTTCTCCGGGGAGTCCTATAAATGACATAAAGGGAACAAAATACCTTGAAAGCATCTGTAAAAGTCCTGAATATTCCAAAAGCTCTACGATAATATAAATTGGGAGCATTATTTTTCCAAGTTCCAAAAGAACGTGCAAGCCTTTTTTAAAACCTCTTCTAAATGTGTCTATAGTTACCATTGATTACTTTCCTCATCTTGTCCTAATGTCTTTTCCGTAGAATTTAAACATTACATAATTGCTCATTATTCTAGATATGATCCTGTCGGAATATGTTTCCGACATCTTTTCAAGAGAAAGGTTTGTGGAAATAATAGTCTTCTTGTCGTTGATCATACGGGAATTTATTATATTGAATAATTCAGTAGTTGTAAATGAATTTATGGACTCCGTACCCAAGTCATCGATTATGAGAAGGTCAGCATTGTAGATCATTGAGTAGTTGTCCTTATTTTCATAGGATTCAGCGCTTCTGTTGAATTTGTGCTCGCTTATTGTTTCAATCATCCTGAAGGCGGTTTGATAAAGTACTACAACACCCTTGCTCATTAGTTCCTTTGCTATGCAGTTGCAGGCAAAGGTCTTTCCAAGTCCAGTACCTCCATAGAAGAGCAGGTTCTTTTTGCTTTTTTCGAAATTCTCCGTATAGTGAAGTGCAGCTCTGAAGACTTGTTTCATATTTTCTTTTTGGGACAGTTTCTCATTTTTGTATTTGTTATCGTCGAACTTTGATAGGTCGAAAGTATCAAAATTTTCCCTTTCAAGAAGCTTTCCCAGCCCTGAAATATTGTAGAGCTCGTTTATGAGAACCTGTTTGTAGCAGGAACACATCTTACCGCCAATATATCCTGTATCCTTACATTTGCTGCAGGTGTGAACTTCTTTAAGGTAGATTTCTGGAATCTTTTTTCTCTCAAGGATGGATTTTTTCTCTTCACGAAGTTCATTAATTGTAACTTTGTAGTCGTGCATTTTTCTTTCGAAATTGCCAGGTCTTGTGAATGCAAGTCTTGATACTTGCAGACTCAACTTTGAAATGGTATTGTCTATGGTTTTTATCTCCGGTATCATTTCGTATAGCTCGGTTCTTCTCATCTGAAGTTCCGATTTTGAACGAAGCCTTTTTTTCTGGTAATCCTTTTTTATTTCGTTTAATATTTCCTGTCTCATCAAATATCCTCTTTATCATCTATTAAATCCTGAAAGCTTTTTTTTGCAAGCTTTTCAAGCTCGTCTTCCGACATCTTATTGTACTGCTGTTCAAAGTTATGAAATGCATTTTTCTTGGTTTGGGACTGCTTTTTCCTTGGTTTCTTGTCAAAGACCTGTATATCTTCAACCTTTGATATTCCCTTACTGTGCCAGTTTTCGAGAATCTTGTTGAAATACTTCATGTTTGGATTTGTCGTTCCCGTTGAGTATGAAAGGGCCTTTATTATCATTTCCTCGGAGAAATGCCACTGGTCTACCCAACAGTCTATGAGATTTCTCTCCTCCAGTGTCAATGACCTTCCGGAGAAGCCAAGATGCTTTCTTACTGTATTGTAGTATTTGTAGTTTTTCTCGTTTATTCCAAGGTGATTTCTCAATGAATCAATGTCGAAAATTTCTTTGTCGTACCATGAAGCCAGGAGGGATTCCACATATCTCATGTTTTTCACGTTTTTCTTCTCTACTGCATATTTGAATGTTTCATAAACTATTTCTGTATTAGCAGAATATTTAGAAATCCAGTCAAGGATGTTTCTCTTTTCATTGGGAGTTATAAGCCTTCCGAAAACAAATTCTATGTCTCTGAACATTTTCCTTACATTATCGGACTTGTTTGCACTGACTGCATCCTCAAGGGAGAGTTTTTCTTCTTTGGGTTCCTCCTTCTTTGTATCTGGAACATATCTGTATATGTTTTCAACATATAGTTGTTTCAGGTTTATGAATTCAATGGATGGAGCGTTGGCTGAATATTCATCGCCTATTATTTTTACTATGCCCTGGTCCTGCCAGTATTCCCATGAGTCGTTGACTTCTTTCAGAGAAATTCCCAGATTCTTCGCAATTGTCTCGGTTGAGAAGCTTTCTTCCTTGTCTTTTGCATATTTGTAGCCAAGGAGATAGACCTTTACGTGAATTCCTTTGGCCATTGGCATATAGTCGTTTATAAATATATTTTCAACGGGGGTATCCCCGAAATCTATTTTTTCATTTTGAAGTTTGAAAATCATCAATGTCACCTCTGTGGATTTAATATAAAATACTGTAAAATTTGTTTTGGGTTACCAAATCATATTATATCACAATATAACACAATTTTTAATGAAGGATTATATCTAAATTTTCCTTTTAGGTTTTTGATAAATATGGTATAATCGTAAGGTATTAAATCTACCAGAGTAGGTATCAGATGCAGAAATCAAAAAAATTACTTAATGACTTTAAGAATAATAAGATGATAGGGAAATTTCTTTCCAATTCATATGCTGTAAATATATCAATTCTATTGATTCTCACATTTTCAGTTCTATTATATTCTCATTTAACCAATTTGATAAAAGTAAATGAAATGGCCACAAGATCCTTTGAGGTTTATTTTGATGGTAATCATGTCGGTAATATAAGGGACAAGGAAAATTTTGAGCAGGTACTGGGAGATTACAGGGATTCTTTACAGGAAGAGAACCATGCCGAGGTTGCAATATCCAATACAGTTGAATATGTTCCGTCACACGGTGACGACAAAGATATATCAACACACGACGAAATAGTCGCTAATATTGAGTCTAAGATTGAATACAATATACTTGCCTATGGAATAAAGGTTGATGGAGTAATCCTAGGCGAGCTTAAAACAGAAGATGAAGCAGAAGAAATTCTTGAAGCTATAAAGGAACCATATGTGATGATGATGGAGGATTCCGAAATAGTAATTCTCGAATTTGCACAAGATATAGAAATAGTACAAAATGAAGTATCAAAGTATGAAATTGATGATATG
>JAUVAG010000040.1 GCA_030591825.1 Dethiosulfatibacter sp. | reverse complement strand
TTAACCCTTTCTCTGAATTCCTTGAAGGCATCGTCGTTGTTTGTTGATTCGTATACTTCATTTGACACATAGAGATACTGCTCTACAAATTCCTTGTCGAAAATTTTAATTTCTCTGGAAAGGTCGTAATACCGGTTAAGGGTCTTGTCCTCTACAGTTACTTCTATATTATAAATTCCCTCTTCTGCCCATATGTCTACAGGAATGAAGAAAAAGTATGATCCATCCATGATGCCTTCTGAAAGTAGACCGTGGGAAATGTTTGTTTCCATTGTTATTTCACTATTTGTGGGTGGATTATTAATGCTGACTATTAGAATATTTCCCGGGCAATTATATTCTGTTTCAAGAACAAGCTCCGGAGTTTTAAGCGCATCTTCCATTAAAGGAGCAGTAGTTGTTGAAATTAGTATCATCATATATAAAATCAAACTTCTCATTTAGCATCTCCCAGTTTTTTCTTTTTAATATAGGAACTGAAGTATCTTTCAGAAAGGAGATAAATCACATATCCCAGTAGTCCTCCAAGGGTGTTCAGTATTATGTCATCAATATCGAAGGATCCAACCCTGAAGGTCATCTGAATGGTTTCGATGAAAAGGCTCAGGATGAAGCTGTGGATTAAGATGCTTATGATTCCCTTGAATCTTAGTGCCAGTGGAAGGAATATTCCAAAGGGCATGAATGCAGCAATGTTTCCAAGTATGTTTGTTATTATTATGTTGTTGTTTATATTTCCTATATTGTTCATATAGTTCAATATGGTCTTGAAGGGCTTGAAGTTTGCAGAATGTTCAAGATAGAAATTAAAGGTTGTCATGTTATTGATTCCTCTGAAGGTAGCTCTGTACCTGAAAAATACCAGGTCGAAAAGGTAGGCCAGGTATGCTGCAAATGAAATATATATAATCATTCTTAAAGAAATTTTCAGAATTTTATTCATTAAAGATTTTCCCCTTTGTTTGCTGTATCTATTTATAACATTGATTGGTGAAAAATTCAATAGTGTAGCATAATATTGTTTAATATGGAGAAAATTGGGTAAAAATCAGAATAGCAATATTTGGAGGAGACATATGAAAAAAACCAATTTAATCTTGATTTTGATTTTAACAATGATGCTTGCAGCCTGTACACCTAAGGAACCCGTTGAAGAACCGGTGGAACCTGCAGAGCCTGTAGAAGATATACAAGAACCTGATGAGACAGGAGAAGAAGGGGATGTTCCGGCTGAAGAAGCTGTAGAGGAATCTGAAGAAGTGGTTGAAGAACCAGTTGAAGATGTAAACAACTATGACGGAGAGCTTCAGGAAGCCTATGAATATGGAAAGGTACTTTACAATCTTGGACTTTTTAACGGTGTTTCAACAGTTAAGTATGAGCCAAACCTTGAAGGAGACATGAACAGGGAACAGGCAATGAAGATGATAGTATCCTCTCTCGGATGGGAGCCTTCATCAAAGGAACAATGTCCTTTCAGCGATGTAAGTGACTGGGCAAAGCCTTATGTTGGAAGAGCCTATTTGAAAGGTATAGCCCTTGGAACAGTTCCTGAGAACAATATATTCGGTGCACAGGATGCAGTTACTATGCAGCAGCTTTTGACTTTCTATCTTAGAGCTCTTGGATATGAAACATCATATGCATATGAAAATGCTCTGAAGCTTGGAGAAATCACAGGACTTACAAACAATATAGAAGCAACAGATGATAATTTGAAAAGATACCATTTGGTGATGGCAACATATAACGCCCTTGGATCTTCAAGGCTTGACAGTGCAAGAACCTTGGCGGAAGACCTCATTTCGGAAGGTCTCATTAAGTCTTCAATGGCTGAGGAATTTGGACTTATCCAGGAATACAAGTACCAGTCACAAAGGGAATACGGACCAGTTGAACTTAATGAGGAAAACTTTGCTGAAGAGATTCTTGGAGAGGAAAAGGCACTTGTACTTTTCTTCCAGAACGACAACGAGCTATGTGAAGACATGGAACTTCCATTCTACAACACGGCAGTAGCCCTTGCAGGCGTAGCGAGAGTTGGAATACTCAATGAAAAGGATGCGGGAGAAATATTGACAGAATACAATATAACATCATTCCCGAGCATTAAACTTTTCAAGTTTGGAGAAGATACGACTCTTCCAGCGGTACCCGACATGGACACGCTTGTTCAGTGGGTTGAAAATAATTAAGTTTAGTAAAAAATAAAACAATAAAAAAGTACAGGAAATTGGTTAATAGCTGATTTTCTGTATTTTTTTTATAGCTTAAGAAAGTCATTTAATCACAAAATTACTTGAAGCGTTGTAATCTTGTTTACAAGGTTGTAAAACGCCAAAAATATCTAAATATCATTTTGGGTATTTGCTATTCCTTTGACTATTTATTGACTGTCTGTTGTTATAATAAGGATGAAAAGAAGTTATAGGAGGATATTGTGGATATTAAAAGAAGAATAGATGAAATGAAAACTGTCCTTGACCTGGATAGAAAAATAGTAGGAATAAAGTTTGCACGTACGAAGGAAGAATTTGAAGAGAGCGACGTATCACCGCTGAAGAACAAGCTTTCTTACTGCAACATGGTGAAGTTTGCAACAAAAGGAAGAAGCTTTAAAGCAGATTTCGATAATTTCTATTGTGTGGGATCATTGAGAACCTTCGGTCTTGTAAAGAAGGATGAAGAGGTTACTTCGGGAAGAGTGTACTATGGCTACAATATGTACAAGGATATTGAAACAGCAAAGAATGTTCAGGAAAACGTCACTTATCTAGACGAAGGAGTATATGGGCTTATAGTTCAACCGGTGGAAAAATTTGATGAGAATCCGGACATAGTGCTCATGATAGTTAATCCCTACCAGTCCATGAGAATTGTTCAAGGATATGCCTACCACTACGGAAATCCTAAAAGTGTCAAGCTTACAGGCAATCAAGGAATCTGCTCGGAATGTACTGCAACTCCATACACAACGGACGATTTGAACATATCCCTGCTTTGTGCAAATACAAGATTTGCAGCCAAATGGGAACAGAATGAAATGGGAGTAGGAATGCCTTTCAACAAGTTCATGAATGTAACTGATGGTGTATTGAAGACAATAAATCCCAGCGATCCCAATGTCATAAAGAAGGAAATACTTGAAAGAGCAGAGAAGAATAATATTGATATAGATTTGGAGCTTGGAACCAGTTATTATAGAAGTTAAAATGAATAATTTGTAAAAATACTTGCTTTTTAAAACGAGATATCTTATGATTAAATGCATAATATATTATTAAGGAGAAACATTATATGAAATTTACACCAACAAAATTTCAAGGGTCGCTAGCGGCTGCAGGAATGTCGCTGATGCCTTTTAATTTTTTGAAGACTTCGGGTTTTAAAGGTGGGGACTTTTCTTTAACGGGACTGTCTTCACAATCATTCAGCGGATTCGAAAACATTACGGCCTATATACTGACAGGACTCATGGCAGTGTTCATAGCAATTCACATTGTATTGACACTCATATTTTTAAAGGAACTTTTAACCTGGCTCTTCTCAACAAAGGGATTTGGCGAACTTATGAAGAACCCTCTCGGGAATTCGGCAATATTTTCACCCCTCATTTCACTGCCTATGTCTATGGTGGTTCTCATGGGACCTTTGGGATTTTTCTTTCCCTGGATAGGTGAAAACCTTCAAAGCCTTATGGTGCTGGCTATGATATTCTTTATGGGTTTGTGGTTTACTGTCATTTCTCTTGAAGTCATGGTTCTAAAGACTATGTTTCAGGAAAAATTTGACCATGAAAAACTGAATTTTGCATGGCTTCTGGACATATTGGCTTTCGGAGCAATATCCCTTTTCGGTTCTGGACTTGCTACATCGGCAGTAAATGAAGCTCTTGGGTCTGCAGCGGCATTCATGACTATGTTTTTGCTTTTGGTTGGAATTGTTGCCTTTGGTCTTAAGTTGGCATTGTTGTTTTATCAGGAAATCAGGTCACATGAAATACCAGATACGGGAGTTGTTCCAGCCTATTTTCTTGTGATACCACCCATGTGTCTTTTATGGTTTAGCTTCTACAAGATAATGGTGTTTTCTGGAAAAACATTTGGATTTGACATAAGTGCCATTTCCTTTATTGTAATAGTACTTGCCTATGTTACAACTATGCTGTGGCTTGTGTTTCTTCTGGTATTCCTCAAGGATTATCTGAGGGACAAGTTTTTGACAAGTGAATTTTCCCCTGCACAGTGGGGCATGGTCTGAGGATTTGTTGGATCCCAAGTTTTGGGAACAATAGTGTACGATAAGTATTTTTCAAGCGAAATACTAAAGGGAATAAACCTTGCAAGCATATTAATCGGAACTATAATCTTTACCATGATCCTTGGAAAATTTATAAAGGCTTCGAGAGTAAAGGTATAAAAAACAAAAATAAAAAAACTCAGGATATAGATCCTGAGTTTTTCATATCTTAACATCTCTTGTTTTTGATTAGTCTACCAATCTTACCTTGATGATTCCTTCTATGCTTTTAATCTCTGCAATCTTTTCTTCATTTACTTCAGTACCTGCAATGTCGATTATATTGTAAGCATAGTCTCCTTTGCTCTTGTTCACCATTTCAATGATGTTTGCATTGTATTTTGAGAATACAGCTGTAAGTGAACCGATCATGTTTGGAACGTTTTTGTTTAGAACTACAATTCTGTGTGTTCCTTCAGTTCTCTCAAGTGAACAGTTAGGGAAGTTTACAGAGTTCGTGATGTTTCCATTTTCAAGATATTCTATAAGCTGATTTACTACCATTCTTGCACAGTTTTCCTCTGATTCTGGAGTAGAAGCTCCAAGGTGAGGTATGCAAACTACTCCGTCCTGGTTAATAAGACTATCAGTAGGGAAGTCAGTTACGAATGAACTTACTCTTCCTTCAGCTATTGCCTTAAGGATTGCCTTGTCATCTACAAGTCCGCCTCTAGACATGTTTATAAGTTTAGCACCTTTTTTCATTTTTGCTATACTTTCTTCGTCCATGAATCCTTTTGTCTTGTCCAGTAAAGGGAGGTGAAGAGATACATAATCTGCCTGGCTCAATAACTCGTCAAGTGATGAAGAGTATTTCATATCCCATGAAAGACCGATTGCTTTTTGAACAGAGATATATGGATCGTATCCTATTACCTTCATTCCAAGCTTGATTCCCATGTTTGCAACTAAAACTCCGATTGCTCCAAGTCCTACAATACCAAGAGTTTTGCCCATGATTTCAGGACCTGCAAATTGACTTTTTCCTTTTTCAACTTGCTTTTCAACATCGCCGTCAAGGTTGTTTACCCATTCAATTCCCTCGTTTACCTTTCTTGAAGAAGTTAAAAGTGCCAGAAGAGTCATTTCCTTAACTCCGTTTGCATTTGCTCCTGGAGCGTTGAATACTACGATTCCCTTGTCAGAACATTTTTCGACTGGAACGTTGTTTGTACCTGCACCTGCTCTTGCGATAGCTTTAAGTGAATCGGGAAGTTCAGTGTCGTGCATTTTGAAACTTCTTAGCACTACTCCGTCGGCAGCTGAAATATCTTCAGGAGTAATGGAATATTTGTTTCCGTCAAAGTTTTTTAGGCCTTCGTTTGATATTTTGTTGAAAGTTGTAATATTAAACATTTTTGCACCTCTTTTTATTAATTATTAAAAAATCTTATGAATAATATTAACAAAAATTAACAAATAGTTCAAGTTAAATAATGATAAATCCATAGTTTTGTTAAGAAATTAACGACAAACGTTTGTGGAGTGTTTACAAAACCAGAACTGAATTAGTGCTTTTATAAATCTATTGTAAGGAGAACCCGTATATGGTATTGTAGTTAAGAAAACTGATGAAATCAATATTTACGATAATTTATAAATGGAGAAACAACATATGAATATAAATGAAACTGTGCAAAATGAAAGGAAAAGTGACTGGCTGAAAGTTATAGCAATGGTGACAATGCTAATAGACCATGCGGCCTATTATCTAGTTCCCCACAACACTACAATATATCTGGTCATGAGGATAATAGGAAGGGTTGCATTTCCCATCTTTGCTTATTATGTGGCCATGGGATTCAAAAGAACTTCCAATATAAATAAGTATATGGGAAGAATGTTAGTATTTGCCCTCATAACGCAGGTGCCTTTTTATTTCTTTTCCCACGGTGAGTTTTATCTCAACGTCATGTTTACATTCTTCATGGCACTTCTCATGTTGAAGTTTTATGAAAAAAATAATCTTATATGGGTGGTCATGCTTTTTCTGGCTGACGTAGCAAACATGGACTATGGAGCGTACGGACTTTTGATAATTCTCATATTTTATCTATTTGGAGACAATAAAAAGAAGGCATTTTTACTTTTGTTGCTCCTTTCTCTTGTATATGATTCACTTAAAGTATTGGAGTATGGAAACCTTCAATGGTCCTTTTACATCCAGTCTCTATGTGTAATGGCGGTACCCATAATATATTTCAAGTTTAAGCAAATAAGGATAAATAAGTATATATCCTATCTTTTTTATCCTGTTCACATAAGCATAATAGTATTGATAGAAAAATTTTTATAGAGGTGTAGTATGTTCAATAGTATATTCATTTATTTTGCTCTTTTGGGTATCGGAGGAGTATTGAGCTACAAGGGAATAATCCATGACAAGCTTCTGAAGAGAGCCGGCTATATGCAGATGGTTTTTCTTTACATACTTATATTTATAATGGGAATTAGGCTTGGAATGAACAAGGACGTCATTGAATCTCTAGGAACAATAGGCTTCAAGTCTGGAATATTTGCAGTCATGACTGCCGTAGGTGGAATTAGTGGAGTTTTTATCATTGACAGGACAATAATTAAAAGTGGAAATAGCAGAAATAAGGAAAGTATGAAAGGAGGAACAGACAATGACAATTAAAATTTTACTTGTTCTGGTAGCTGGTATTCTTTCGGGTATTTATATAATTGATCCATCATTTTACGGAACTACGGATATATTCCTCAGTATAGGATTGTCCCTTCTGCTGTTTTTTGTAGGCATTGACATAGGAAGCAACAAGAAGGTGTTTGGACAATTAAAGAAAATGGGATTAAAGATAATCCTTGTGCCAGTATCAGCAGGTCTTGGATGTCTGGCAGGAGGAATTGCCACCGCTTTAATATTCAATATGCCGATTCTAGAGGGAGCGGCAGTGGCGGCAGGATATGGGTGGTACAGTCTTGCTCCTATTCTCATAGCTCCATATTCTGCGGAGCTCAGTGCAATAGCATTCCTTACAAATGTATTCAGGGAGATTCTGGCAATAGCATTTATATCATATACTGCAAAATATATAGGATATTTTGAAACAGTAGCGCTTGGTGGAGCTACATCCATGGATACTACTCTTCCTATAATATCAAGGAACACTGATGCGGAAACTACAGTTGTCGCTTTTGTAAGTGGAATGATAATGACCATGTCGGTACCTGTACTTGTTCCTTTCTTTGTATCTCTTTTACAGGTATAGAAAAATACAAAAAAGTGTATAAAAAGTATTGACAACGGTATGAATATGTAATATAATTCATATAAATTCAAATAAAATCTATTGATTGAGAAAAGAAAGTGAGAAGAGAAGCTTAAGCGAGCCGGAGTTGGTGCGAGTCCGGTAGTGAAACAGCGC
>JAUVAG010000135.1 GCA_030591825.1 Dethiosulfatibacter sp. | reverse complement strand
GTCCATGCTTCGAAAATCAGAAGAATGGGAATACCTATTATGACAAGACATACAGTAGTTGAAGCAAAGGGTAATGACTTTCTTGAAAAAGCTGTTATTTGCAAACTGAATGAGAAATGGAATCCTATTGAAGGCACGGAGAAAGAACTTGATGTGGATGTAATGTGCATAGCTGTTGGACTTTCACCTCTAAACGAACTTCTGTCCATGGTTGGCTGCGAAATGAAATATGTGCCAAACTTGAGCGGATTTGTACCTGTGAGATACAACAACTATGAAACAACTGTTGAAAACATCTTCACAGCCGGAGACAGCAGTGGCATAGAAGAAGCAAGCGCTGCCATGGTTGAAGGATATCTGGCAGGTCTCCATGCAGCAAAAAAAATCGGAAGAATAAATGAAAACTATGATGAACTCTTAACTGACTACAAGGGTCAGCTTGACAGCTTGAGAGCCGGACCTTCAGGAAAGCATATAAGGGATGGAGTGGATCAAATTGAAAGGAGACGTGACAATGCTTGAAATTAATGGAGTAGCAACTAAAGAACAAATTTCGAAGATATTTCCTTCAATTGAAACTATAAACAAGGGATCTGTAGCAGTTATTGAATGTTTCCAGAAAATTCCCTGCAACCCCTGTGTTACATCCTGCAGGTTCAATGCCATAGACATGGGTGATGATATCAACAATCTTCCAGTGGTATCTTCTGAAAAATGTGTAGGCTGCGGTGTATGTCTTGGAAAATGTCCAGGTCTTGCCATCATGCTGGTTGACGGGTCAAAATCTGAAGATTATCTATATATGACTATTCCCTATGAATTGCTTCCAGTTCCTGAAAAGGGTCAGATGGTAAGAGGTCTTGACAGGGAAGGAAATTATCTTGGTGACGTAAAGGTAGTGAAAGTCTTAAATTCAAAGTCTCTTGACAGAACCTTGATTGTAACTCTTGAAGTACCCAGGGATTTGCTTTATAAATTCAGAAATATTGAAGTGGGGGCAAAATAATGAAGGATGAAAATGTTATTGTTTGCAGATGTTCCGATGTTACCTTGAAGGAATTGAAAGACCTTATAGATGAAGGATACCATACTTTTGAAGAAATCAAGAGACTAACAAGAATAGGAATGGGCCCATGTCAGGGTAAAACCTGTGGCCAGATAGTTTTAAGAGAACTGTCAAGGGCTACAGGAAAACCCATTACAGAACTTGATTTTCAGACAAACAGACCGCCAATTGTTGGTGTGAAACTGGATTTGATTGCAGAGGAGGCGAAAAAGGATGACTAAAACTGCCGATGTTGTAATTATAGGGGCAGGGATTTCAGGCTGTTCAATAGCGTACAATCTTGCAAAAAAAGGTGTTAAGAATGTAGTTGTAATAGACAGGTCTTATGTTTCCAGCGGTTCCACAGGAAGATGCGGTGCAGGTGTCAGGATGCAGTGGGGAACCGAAACGAATTGCAAGCTTGCTAAGCAAAGTATAGAATTTTATGAAAATGCAAATGAAATACTGGAATACAACAGGGATGTAACCTTTTATCAGGGAGGATACCTTCTTCTTGCTACTACAGATAAAGAAATGGATCAGTTCAAAAAGAATGTAAAGCTTCAGAATTCTCTTGATATTCCGTCAAGGATGGTATCCATAGAGGAAGCAAAGGAAATAGTACCTCATCTTAATACTGATGAATTACTGGGTGCTGCCTTCTGTCAAAAAGACGGTTTTCTGGACCCTTTCCTTACTACAGATGCATACTACAAAGCTGCAAAAAGACTAGGTGTAGAATTCATGACCTACACTGAAGTTACAGGAATCAAAAGAGAAGGAAATAAAATTACAGAAGTCATGACGAACAAGGGCAGTATAATTACAGGTACATTGGTGAATGCAGCCGGCGGTTATTCAAAAAACGTATGTGAAATGGTAGGGATAGACCTTCCAGTTTACTCGGAAAGACACCAGATTCTAGTAACGGAGCCTATAGAGCATGTACAGGGACCTATGGTTATGTCATTCTCAAAGAACATATACTGCCAGCAGAATCCAAAGGGACCTTTCATTATGGGTAGAGGCGACGACAGGGAGCCAAGGGACCTGAGAATCACTTCAAGCTGGGAATTCCTGGAAGAAATGGCTAAAACTGTTACAAGCATACTTCCTCCAGTTGGCAACCTGAGAGTAATAAGACAGTGGGCTGGCCTATATAATATCACTCCTGACAAGCAGCCTGTCTACGGAACTGCAGAGGGACTTGACAATTTCTACCTGGCCGTAGGATTCAGTGGTCACGGCTTCATGTTTGGTCCATTGACAGGTATTGTAATTGCAGAGATGATAACTAAATCCAAACCTACCATAGACGTAAGTTTGCTGGGTATAGACAGATTTGAAAAAGGTAATTTAATACTGGAACCTTCAGTGGTTTAACTCTTTATAATGTTTTGGTTATTACTTACAGGTTAATGACATCATGGAATTTTATATTACCGCCAAATATGTCCAGGGCACTTCCTATGGTATAGTTCATCCTGCCGCCGCTAATGGATTCAATATACTTGACATCTTCAAGGGATGAAATCCCACCTGCATAGGTACATGGAATTTTAACCCAATTACTTAGCTTTTGAATGAGTTCTTCATCAATACCATTTCGCAATCCTTCAACATCAACTGCATGAACAAGGAATTCATCACAAAATTCGGACAGAAAATCAATATTTTCTTCATTCACTTCAAAGTTTGTGAATTTCTGCCATTTATTGGTCACTACATAGTATTTTCCATCTTTTTTGCGACAGCTAAGATCAATGACAAGATTTTCCTTATTTACCACTTTGACAATTTCTTCTAAATTATCAAAATAAAACTTTCCATCCTTAAAGATATAAGAGGTTACTATAACATGTGATGCTCCCTTTTCAATATACCATCTAGCATTGTCCGCATTTATTCCTCCACCTACCTGAAGTCCTCCCGGATATGCAGCCAGCGCTTTTTCTATTTGTTCTCTGTTCCCTGAGCCAAGGGCTATGATGTGCCCACCATAAAGCCCTGCTTTTTTATATAATTCGGCATAATAGTCAGCATCATTTTGGGAAACAAAATTTTCTTCTGCTCCCGAATCGTTTAAACTGCTTCCGACGATTTGTTTTACTTTTCCTTCATGAAGATCAATACACGGTCTAAATTCCATTTTTATCCTCCTCTACGTCTTACTCTATAAATCCATTATTATTCATTTTAACACATTCCCTATGACTGTGCATCCCCAGATAACCAAAAACCAGCACAGGTCAGTGCTGATTATTAGGGGAAATATTCATTAGTCCTTAGAACGGTTATTTATCCTCTTCAGCCTGAAGAAATCTTCTCTCTCTTTTTCTTCAAGAACCTCTCCTATGTATTTTGTCATTTCCCTGTATCTTGGGATCTGAATCTTATGAAGTGCATTTGCCCTCTTGCTGGTTTTCTTGATTTCTGCTGCCAGTCTAAAAACTGAATTTTCCACTTCAGCAAGCTTGTAAAGGAGCTTTTGTACATCGTTCATCTTCGTCACTGTAATATCAAGTGATGAATTGGTTCTGAAAAATCCATAATAAGGTTGGATTTCAGGTGTTTCATCCTTAATGAAGGGAATCTCCACTCCCATTATACTTTTAGACAATATGCTTATGTTTTCATCCTTGGGTATGGACAGGGCTATTTCCTCTACATTGTTTGTACCCATTGTCAACATTGCATAAATCATTGCTGAATTTGCTTCCTTGAATATACTGTCAATTTCTATTTGGATTTCTTTCACTTCATCGATCATTGCCATCATTTCCCTAATGAGTACATTTCTTTTTTTATCCAGCAATTCATACCCTTTTGTGGAAAATTCAAGCATTGACTTTGATTTTATTAGATTTGCTTTGGTAGGTGTAAGATTTTCCACGTAATCACTTCCTGTAATATTTTTCTATTACTCCATCATCAATTCTGTCCAATTCTTCCTTTGGCAATATAGATAGTGCTTTCCATCCAATATCAATACTCTCTTCAAGTCTTCTGTTTTCTTCAAATCCCTGATTGACAAACCTGTCCTCAAAATATCTTCCGAAATCCATATATAACTTGTCTATATCTGACAAGTCTTCTTCTCCAATTATCTGAGCCAATGACCTTATTTCCCGTACTTTAGAATATGATGAGAACAGCTGGTTTGCTACATCAGGGTGATCAGCTCTTGTATATCCTTCTCCTATGCCGTCTTTCATTAGCCTTGAAAGGGAGGGCAACACATATACAGGCGGGTTTATACTATTGTTTGACAGTTCTCTTGACAACACAATCTGACCTTCGGTTATATATCCTGTAAGGTCCGGAATTGGATGGGTAATGTCATCATTGGGCATAGTCAATATAGGCAAAAATGTTATGGATCCTTTCCTGCTCTTTAACATGCCTGCTCTTTCATAGAGAGAAGCAAGATCGGAATACAAATATCCAGGGTATCCTTTTCTACTTGGAACCTCTTCCCTAGCTGAAGATATCTCTCTTAACCCTTCACAGTAGCTTGTGATGTCAGTCATAACTACAAGTATGTGCATGTCCTCTTCAAAAGCAAGATACTCCGCTGCAGTCAGTGCACATCTTGGAGTACTAATCCTCTCTGCCACAGGATCATCTGCATAGTTCATAAACATGACTACATTATCTATTGAGCCACTTTCTTCAAATTTTTCTCGAAAATATGCACCATCATCCTTTGTAACTCCTATTGCTGCAAAACAAATCGCAAATTTCAATCCTTCTTCGGAGGTGATTTTTGCCTGATTTACTATTTGAGCAGCAAGTTCCTTGTGAGGAAGTCCATTCCCAGAAAATATTGGCAGCTTTTGCCCTCTAATCAAGGTAAGTAGGACGTCAATGGTACTAATGCCGGTCTGAATGAAGTTTTTGGGATACTTTCTCGCAACCGGGTTTATTGGTCTTCCATTTATATTGTATTTTCTATTTGCATAGATGGGTCCACCACCATCAATGGCCTTGCCTACACCATTAAAAGC
>JAUVAG010000343.1 GCA_030591825.1 Dethiosulfatibacter sp. | reverse complement strand
GTTGATGTATCGGTATATGAAAAGCAGCTTAGTGTTGACCTTACACCTGAATACGGAGTAGTGGTGGTTGAAATCTTCAAGGACTCACCGGCGCAGGTTGGAGGTCTTATGGCAGGGGACGTAATCCAGGAAATCGATGGAGAAAAAATTGACGACATGGGAGATGTCCATAGGCAGCTTTTCAACTACAAGCCTGGAGATGAAGCAGTCATGAAAGTCATGAGAAACGGGGATGCGTTGGATCTTATCATGGTTTTCCAAAAAAAGCCTGATGATTTCAATTAAATCAGACGATTGAAATTATGAAATTGTCATATATGTTTGACATATCATGTTAACAGGTTTATTATATAGTAGGTATCAATAGCAGGAGGATTTACATGAGTGGTGTTTTAGTGGTTTACTATAACGGAGACGGTAACAGTGAAAAAATTGCACATGATATTTCGACAAAACTCAACGGAGTTATAGATGAAATTAGAGATGTCAAGGTGCCAAAGGGTACCTTTGGATATATGAAAAACCTTTTTGATGCCTATTTTGAAAATACGGAATCCATTGAATATGAACTGGATCCTGCTAAGTATACATCAATAGTTATAGTGTCTCCCGTAGTTGCAGGAAAGATACCGGCATCTGTAAGGCAGTATCTGTTAGATAATATTGGTAAAATGGAAAACTACGGATTCATAATAAACAGCAACTATACCATAAAGAAGAAATCATTCAAACGGTACAGGGATTTGATGCCCGAATCAATAGCTGAATTTGCAACTAAGAATACGGATATTGATTTTGAATTCTATTACAAGAGCCTTGAGGATTTTGCCGATAGGATCAGGATAGTAGTTGAAAAGGAAGATGATAGTGAATAAAGAATTTTTTTCATGTGAAGAGCATATAGACATGGCAATTGACGACTATGTAAACTACGAAGGTGAAGCACCTGAAGTCCTAAGAGATTCAGGACATAAATGTAAATACTGCGATAATGTAGCTGTTTATGTTGTGAAACAACCTGAAGAATTTTTATAAATAAATGTATAATATTGCTTGCTTTAAACAGCAGGTAATGATATAATATCAAAGCTTATATCCTTGCTCTTTTGCGAAAAAGGGCCAGAGTCCAAAAGGAGGTGAATATATTGAACAAGTACGAAGGAGTTTTTATACTTTTCCCAAATCTTGAGGAAGAAGTAAGAAATGCTGAACTCGACAAACTTAAAAAAGTTATAGCTGATTACGAAGGTACTGTTGAAAATGTTGATGAATGGGGTCAGAAGAGGCTTGCTTATGAAATCATGAAGAATAAAGAAGGCTACTATACAATCATTAAATTTACAGCAAAAACTGAAGTAATAAAAGAACTTGATAGAGTTTGTGGAATCAACGAGAGAATGATGAGACATATGATAATCAGAGACGATAAATAGACAGGGGTAGCAGATATGAATAATGTAGTTATTATTGGAAGATTAGTTAGAGATCCCGAATTGAAATTTATACCATCAAGCGGTATGGCAGTAGCAAACTTCACACTTGCTGTAGATAAAGAAATGTCTAAAGACAAGAAAAGTGAATTACAGGCTCAAGGTAAACCAACAGCAGATTTCATACCGATTGTTGTATTTGGAAAAATAGCTGAAACTTGCGCGAATTTCCTAGCAAAGGGCAGAATGACTGCCATTAATGGAAGAATTCAAACAAGGACTTATACTTCAAATGCTGGAGACAAGAGATACATTACTGAAGTTCTCGCCAGCAGAGTTGAATTTATCGACTGGGGAGATAGAAATCAGACAGGAGCAAAAGCTCAGATAAAACCAAAGAGCAATGACAGTTTTCCTGACTTTACCGATGACGATATTTTTCAACCTACTGATGATGACGATATACCATTTTAGAGGAGGTTTGAATAATGGCAGGATTTAAAAACAATAAAAGAAGAAGACCTAGAAAAAAGGTTTGTAATTTTTGTAAAGACAAGGTAACTTACATAGATTTTAAAGATGTAAGTAAATTGAGAAAATACATAACTGAGAGAGGCAAGATACTACCTAAGAGAATCACAGGTACTTGCTCAAAACATCAGAGAACGGTTACAACTGCAATTAAGAGGGCAAGAAGTGTTGCGCTTCTTCCATATGCAGTAGAATAATCAAATATAAGGTCGTACATTTATGTACGACTTTTTCTTTTCCAAAAATACAAAAGGGACGGTTCTTTTTGTATTTTTGAAGTCTATTTTCCTAAAGGCGGACAAAAGATGAATAAGAACGAATTAAAGATATCACTTCTCATGGTTATGGTGACCGTATTCTGGGCAGGGGAATTCATAACAGGAAAGATGGGAGTACACCTTATGAGTCCTCTTGTCTTGACTTTTTTAAGAATGGCTCTTGCTGCAGCAATCATATTTCCAATAATGATTCATGTGGAAAAAGATAATTGGAAAATAAAAAGGGAAGATGTGAAATATGCTATAGCAACAGGTACTGTGGGAATGATTGGTTATCATATTTTCGGTAATAATGTTTACGAGACAGAGATAAGACGGATTTATAATCACAAAATGACTGCGATAATTATGAATTGACATTAAAATTGTAAATTCG
>JAUVAG010000225.1 GCA_030591825.1 Dethiosulfatibacter sp. | reverse complement strand
TGACGAAACAGCCAGAGGAGCGGGAGGATTTGGACATACAGGCATAAAATAGTATTTATGCAAGGATTTGGAGGGTGTTATGACATTATTGGAAGGCATAGTATTAGGATTGGTCCAGGGGATTACTGAGTTTTTGCCTGTCAGCAGTTCTGGACATCTTGCGTTGTTTAGTGCATTGTTCAAGATTAACGAAGGAAATCTTTTTTACAGTGTAATGCTTCACTTCAGCAGTCTGGTGGCAGTACTAATATACTTCAGAGAAGATGTAAAGGAATTATTTTTTGCTTTATTCCGTCTTGGTGGAAGGCTGGGTAAAGGAAATATTAAAAACACACTGAGCAAGTACGAACGCGTGCTTCTTCTGCTCATAGTGGCAACAATACCGACAGTAATAATAGGATTGGCCTTTGGAGATTTTTTTAAGTCTTTATATGCAAGTGAAAGCATCAAGCCAGTAGGAGTTGCTCTTTTTTTTACAGGGTTTCTTCTTCTTATATCTGAAAGGTTCAACAAACCACGACATGATATGGTTGATGTTCCATTTTACAAGGTAATACTTGTAGGAATATTTCAGGGAATGGCCATTGTACCGGGAGTATCAAGATCTGGTTCTACAATAGTTGGCTCTTTGTTTATAGGCCTTAACAAGGAAGAAGCAGCAAGATTTTCTTTTTTGCTTGCAATACCAGCAATATTAGGAGCTACCATTCTTGAAGTTTTTTCAATCAATACGGCTGAAGTTACTATAAATGCAAATCTCTTCATTGGAATGGTTGTTTCATTTGTATCGGGAATGTTTTCAATAAGCGTTCTTATGAACATTATAAAAAAAGGCAAGCTTTACTATTTTGCGATTTATGTATTTATAGTAGCTGCGTCTATAATTTTGTTTTTCTAAGAAGGTGGAATTTTGAATAAAACTAAAAACAGTTCAGTAAAAAACAATAAAAGAAAAAGTATGGAAACTAAAAAAACAAGTACTAAAAGTACAATAGATACAAGACTTAAAAATGAGATAAAGGGAATAATATATTTAGTTGTTGCAATATTGTTCTTTGTTTCACAAAAATATGAAGGTGGTATTGTATTCAAGTATTTGGTAAATTTCCTTAAAATAACTGCAGGCAAAGGGTACGTATTTGTACCCTGGTTTCTTGCGCTTGTAGGCATACTGTATTTCATGAATATGATTAAGGAAAAAAACAATAGAAATGTATTTTTTGCAGTTGTAATATTTATTTCCATGATATGCATTATGACTGTTTGGAATGATGTCATTCTAGAATCAGGAAAATTTGATGTTAGATCAATAACTGATGTTGCTGAATATTTTATTGACATTGGTTTAAATGATGACTCAATTGGCGGAGGAATAATCGGTGGTATGATTTCATATCTAATGGTTATACTTTTCGGAATAAACGGTTCTAGAATTATCTTTGTGGCATTAATAATCATTTCATTGATTCTAATAGTGAACAAAAGCGTTTTGATGACTCTTGAAAAGATATTCAAAACACTTTTGAAAATAATAAAAAATATAGCTGTATCCGTTTATGAGTTCATTTTCATAGAGGAAGAAAAAGTTAATAAAAAGAATGAAAAAAAAGAAGCCAGGGCTTCAAGGAAAAAAGACATTGCGAAAGATGTTCCTAAAAAGGAATATGATAAGAATTATTCATACAAGGATTATAATTTCAAGCATCAAGCCGATAAGAAGAAGGTTATGGACATCGGTATTGATGTAGCTGAAGTGAAACAGCTGGATTTCAGCGATGAGATAGGCGGAGAGTTTAAGACAACAAATAATACAGAAAGCAAAAAAACAGCTAAAAAGCCTAAAGCTGCAAAGAAGACTGAAAAAGTAGTTGAAGAAGTAGTTGAAGAAGTGAAACAAAGCAGTGAAGACATTGAAGGCAAGTATAACACCAGTCTTGAAAGTGGTACAATTCAAAACCTGGAATACAAGCTTCCTCCAATAGATCTTCTTATGGAAAATAAAAGAGACAATATCAAAAATGAGAAGCAGGAAGCAATAGAAAGTGCAGACATACTCCTTAACACTTTGAACAATTTTGGAATAGACTGCAAGCTTGTTCAGATAAACAGAGGTCCTACTATAACAAGATATGAACTTCAACCGGCTCCCGGAGTTAAAGTCAGTAAAATAACCAACCTATCAAAGGATATAGCCTTGAGTCTTGCAACTTCAGACTTGAGGATAGAAGCACCCATACCTGGGAAGGCTGCTATTGGAATAGAAGTTCCAAACTCAAACAAGTCCAATGTATTTCTTAAGGAGCTTATAGACTCTGATGAATATAGGAAAAGGGAAAAAGACAATTCTATACCATTTACAATTGGAAAGGACATTGCGGGGAAAAATATTGTTGCAGATATTTCATCCATGCCCCATCTTTTGATAGCTGGTGCAACAGGTTCCGGAAAAAGTGTCTGTATAAATTCACTGCTCATAAGCATACTTTACAATGCAAAACCAAATGATGTAAAGCTTATACTGGTGGATCCCAAAGTGGTTGAACTGAATGTTTACAATGGAATACCCCATTTGCTGATACCTGTTGTTACTGATCCAAGAAAGGCAGCTAATGCACTTAACTGGGCTGTTCAAGAAATGACAAACAGATATGAGTTGTTTGCAAAGAACAGTGTTAGGGATATCAACTCATACAATGCAAAAATGAAAAAAGAAAATGAAAATGATACAATACCTAAGATGGTTATAATCATAGACGAGCTGGCAGATCTTATGATGGTAGCGGCTGGAGAAGTAGAAGACAGTATAACAAGGCTTGCACAGCTTGCAAGGGCAGCTGGAATACATCTTGTCATTGCAACTCAAAGACCGTCTGTAGACGTTATTACAGGAACGATAAAGGCAAACATTCCTTCAAGGATAGCATTTGCTGTTTCCTCTCATATTGATTCAAGAACAATACTTGATGTTGGAGGCGCTGAAAAGCTTCTTGGTAAGGGAGATCTTCTATATCATCCTGTAGGTATGAGCAAGCCTCAAAGGATACAAGGTACTTTCGTAAGTGACGATGAAGTAAAAGATGTCATTGAGTTCATAAGGAACCAGAGTATAATTTCCAGTATGGAAAAGATTGAGGAGGAAATAAACAGTGTACAGCTTGACAAGGACAAGGATTATGACGAGTTGATACAAAATGCAGCAGAACTTGTAGTTATTGAAGGACATGCATCTGTTTCATATCTTCAGAGGAAGCTTAAGCTTGGATATTCAAGAGCAGCAAGAATAATCGACCAGTTGGAAGAAATGGGTGTTGTAGGTCCCCATGAAGGAAGCAAACCCAGAAAAGTTTTAATCAATGCGGAAGAACTGGAAGAAATTAATTTTTAGTAGGAGAAAAAATGGAAAAAATACATATAATTACCCTTGGATGTTCGAAGAATACAGTTGATTCGGAGTATATGCTTGGAATTTTAAAAGAAGGATATGAACTAACAACCAATATTGAAGAAAGCGACATAGTTATAATAAACACTTGTGCCTTCATAAAGGATGCCAAGGAAGAGTCCATAACCACAATATTTGAAGTTGTTAATTTAAAAAACGATGGTATTATCAATAAAATTATAGTAGCCGGATGTTTGTCACAAAGGTATTATGAAGAGCTTTTGAAGGAAATACCTGAAATAGACCTCTTCATAGGTACTTC
>JAUVAG010000302.1 GCA_030591825.1 Dethiosulfatibacter sp. | reverse complement strand
TTTTATGAAATGTTCTTTGATGATGCCCTTACTGCGTCAAGAGTACTTGAAATAACACTTACTGGTAAAAACTGCGGCTTGGAAGAAAAAGCTCCTATGTGCGGTATTCCTTATCATTCAGCCAAGGGTTATATATCGAAGCTTGTTCTAAAGGGCTACAAGGTTGCTATTTGCGAGCAGGTAGAACCGCCTTCCTCTGCAGGTATTGTTAAAAGAGAGGTTGTACGTGTTATCACTCCTGGTACAGTAATTGACAACGATATGCTTGATGAGAAGCAAAACAACTACTTAAGTTCTGTTACTGTTCTTAAAAATTCATGTAGTATTTCCTATGTCGATGTTTCAACTGGAAATATGCTGTCAACGGAATTCAAAGACCAAATAAACGATAAAAATATTATTGATTTGTATAATGAAATCTGCAAGATAAAACCTTCTGAAATATTGTCAAACAAAGACCTTGAAGAAATTTTTTCGGAACACAAACTAAACAGTTTGGATACTGTACTAAAAAACTTGAACATTACAGACCAGGGTACCGATACTGATTACTATTTAAACATGATAAAGGATCACTTCAAGGTTATTTCGACAGAAGTTTTTGGAATTTATTCTGAAGACAAAGCTTCAATTTTGTCCATAGGAAATCTTTTGGAATATCTATATTCGACACAGAAGATATCCCTTGATCATATAAATCAGCTTGATTGTTACAAGACAGACGATTATATGATTATCGACAATAGCACTAGAAGAAACCTGGAGTTGACAGATCCTATAAGAGGCATCGACAAGAAAAATACAGTGTTCAACGTCATTGACCATACCAAGACGGCCATGGGTGCACGAAAGCTTAAGAAATGGCTTCTCGAGCCTCTCCAAGATTTAGAATCTATTGGATACAGGCATGATGCTGTGGAAGAGCTGTATAATAATATAATTATTTCCAACAATATCAGAGAACATATGAAGAGCATCTACGATATAGAAAGACTCATGAGTAAGATTACCTATGGAAACTGCAATGCAAGGGACTTGAATTCCCTTAAACAGTCAATTGAAGTTCTTCCTGATCTTAAGTTCGATGTTTCTTCACTTGATACAAAACTATTCAATGAAATATCCAAAGAGATGGATACACTTCATGATATTCATGACATGATTGCTACAAGTATTGTTGAAAACCCTCCTGTCACCATAAAAGAAGGAAATCTTGTTAGGGACGGTTACAACGAAGAGCTTGACGAGCTTAGAAACATATCGGTTAATGGAAAGGAATGGCTCAACGGACTCATTGACCAGGAAAAAGAAAAGACTGGAATAAAAAACCTGAAAATAGGATTCAACAAGGTATTTGGATACTATATTGAAGTGACGAAATCATACCTTGGTCTGGTTCCTGAGGAATATATAAGAAAGCAAACTCTGGCAAATGCAGAAAGATACATCACTCCTGACCTTAAGGATATGGAAGTGAAGATTCTTAATGCAGAATCTAAGATTGTAGACATTGAATATGAAATATTCAATGATATTAGACTATTTGTAAAAAATCAGATTGAGAGGATTCAAAAATCCGCCGAAATGGTTTCCACTGTGGATGCTTTGAATTCGCTGTGCACTACTGCATTAAAAAACGGATATATAAGACCTGAAATTACTGAAAACGGTGTAATAAATATTGTCAATGGAAGACATCCAGTCATTGAAAAGGTATTGAAAGATGAAAGGTTCATTGAAAATTCAACTTACCTTGACAAGGATGAAAACAGGTTTTCCATAATAACAGGACCAAACATGGCAGGCAAGTCAACATACATGAGACAGGTTGCCCTCATAACAATTCTTGCACATATTGGTAGCTTCGTTCCTGCAGAGAAGGCTCAGATATCTCTTGTAGACAAGCTTTTCAGCAGAGTAGGTGCATCAGACGACCTATCAAGCGGACAGAGTACTTTTATGGTTGAAATGTCAGAAGTTTCAAACATCATAAATAATGCTACTGAAAACAGTCTCATTATCCTTGATGAAATAGGACGTGGAACTAGCACCTACGATGGTTTGAGCATTGCCTGGTCTGTTACGGAATATATAACAAACAATATAATGGCGAAGACGCTTTTTGCTACCCACTATCATGAACTTTCAGAGTTGGAAGACAAGATTAAGGGTATAAACAATTACAAGATAATGATTAAGGAATCAGGAGAAAATATAATTTTCTTGCGTAAAATAACCAAAGGAAGTATAGATAAAAGCTATGGTATTCAGGTTGCAAGGCTTGCAGGACTTCCTAAAAACATAATAAACAGATCCTTCCAACTGCTTGAGAAGCTTGAGGAAATAGATCTTAACAAAAAGAATTCCTTAAACTTTGCAGATACTAAAAGCGATGATGAAGCGTCAAGTTCTGAAAACGAAAGCATGGAGCAGGTTTCCTTCTGGAACTATGATGCTAGATACAAGGATTTCATATCCGAAAACATACTGAATCTTAATATCAATTCAATGACTCCTCTTGATTCTCTGAATATGATGAATGAATTGATAAAAAAAGCCAGAGAACTGGGTGATTAAATGAGTGAAATTAAACTTCTTGATGAAAAGACAATAGACAAGATAGCTGCCGGCGAGGTAGTTGAACGTCCTTTTTCAGTCGTCAAGGAACTGGTTGAAAATTCAATAGATTCTATGGCAGATGAAATAGTTGTCGAAATCAAAAATGGTGGTAAAAGCTATATAAGGATTACAGACAATGGAAGCGGAATAGCCAACGATGACATTGGAATATCAGTTCTAAGACACGCTACCAGTAAAATAAGGACTGTTACGGATTTGTACAGTTTAGACACCTTGGGGTTTCGTGGTGAAGCATTGTCAAGCATTTCGGCTGTATCAAAGTTTGAATTGACGTCAAAAACAGAAGATGAGGAACTGGGAAGGACAGTAAAGATTTCTGGAGGTACAACATTAACCGAACAGTTTACAGGTGCTCC
>JAUVAG010000340.1 GCA_030591825.1 Dethiosulfatibacter sp. | reverse complement strand
GCATATCTTGTAACTTTGGTAGGGTCAACTATACCTGAATCCATCATATTTACATAGGTTTCATTTAAAGCGTCAAATCCTATTCCAAGTTCGCTGTTTTTAATCTTATCAACTATTACAGACCCTTCAAGTCCTGCATTAATAGCGATTTGTCTAACTGGTTCTTCAAGAGCTCTCATTATTATAAGAGCACCCGTTCTTGAATCTCCCTCAAGCTCATCAGCAACCTTTTCAACAGCTCTTACAGTGTTTAGAAGTGCAACTCCACCACCTGAAACAATTCCTTCTTCAACAGCAGCTCTTGTAGCATTCAATGCATCTTCTATTCTAAGTTTCTTTTCCTTCATTTCAGTCTCTGTAGCAGCACCAACATTAATTACTGCAACTCCGCCTGAAAGCTTGGCAAGTCTTTCCTGAAGTTTTTCCTTGTCAAATTCTGAAGTAGCTTCTTCGTATTGAGCCTTTATTTGCTTAACTCTCTCATTAATCGCTTCTTCAGTTCCTGCTCCATCAACAATTGTTGTGTTTTCCTTGTCAACCTTAACAGATTTTGCTGATCCCAGCATATCCACTGTAGTTTCCTTGATATCAAATCCAAGCTCTTCTGAAATTACCTGAGCTCCAGTAAGTATTGCAAGGTCTCTCAACATTTCTTTTCTTCTGTCTCCAAATCCTGGAGCCTTAACTGCTACACAGTTGAATGTTCCTCTCAACTTGTTTACAACAAGAGTAGCAAGAGCCTCTCCCTCTATATCTTCAGCTATTATAAGTAGGGGTCTTCCCTGCTGTACTATTTTCTCAAGCACTGGAAGAATATCCTGGATATTAGTGATTTTCTTATCTGTTATTAGAAGGTATGCATCACCAAGGTTAGCTTCCATCTTCTCTGCATCTGATACCATATATGGAGAAAGATATCCTCTGTCAAACTGCATACCTTCAACTACATCAAGATCAGTATCCATAGTTCTTGATTCCTCTACAGTTATAACGCCTTCTTTTCCAACCTTATCCATTGCTTCAGCAATAAGCTTTCCTATGAACTCGTCTGCAGCTGAAATCGATGCAACCTGTGCAACGTCTTCACTTGTCTCAACCTGCTTTGAAAATCCTTTTAGTTCTTTAACCGCAGCATCAACAGCCTTTTGAATACCTCTTTTGAGTATCATCGGGTTAGCACCTGCAGCAACATTTTTCATACCTTCTCTGATAATTGCCTGAGCCAACAGCGTAGCTGTTGTTGTTCCGTCTCCGGCTACATCATTAGTCTTAGTTGCAACTTCTTTTACAAGCTGTGCTCCAAGATTTTCATATGGATCGCTAAGTTCTATTTCTCTTGCTATAGTAACTCCATCATTTGTAATCAAAGGTGATCCAAATGATTTTTGAAGTACCACATTTCTACCTTTTGGTCCCAAAGTAACCTTTACTGTATCAGCCAGTTGGTTGATACCTGATTCCATAGATCTTCTTGCTTCTTCATTAAATTTAATCTGTTTAGCCATTTTCTACACCTCGTCCTTATTCTACTATTGCTAAAACATCTTTTAGCTCTAATACTGTAAATTCATTTCCATCCAACTTAATTTCAGTTCCTGAATATTTGGATATTATTACCTTGTCACCAATTTTTATCTCATCTTTTATCTTATCATCATTTAGGATACCTGTTCCAACAGCTATAACTTCAGCTATTGATGGTTTTTCCTTTGCAGTTCCCGGCAAAACTATTCCACTTTGAGTTTTTTCTTCAGCTTCAAGCATTTTTATTACTACTCTTTCGCCTAAAGGTTTAATATTCATACTACCTCCATATAATCCTGTATTTTTTCTTATTTGTTAGCACTCGTGTCAGGTGAGTGCTAAAGCTTACAATGAATATGATACTTCAATAAAGATAAAGTTTCAAATGCAGTTATAGTTTAATTTCAGCCAATTTTATCCAATTTCATCATTTTACTTCAACCATCTCCATAATACGCTATATTTCTTTTATTTACTTCACATTCTTATGTTTTTCGTTATTTTTGCCTATATTGTTTTCTCTTCCATAGTAAAAGAGATACTGTTGCGCAAACCCTGCATAGTCGCCAAAGTTCTTAAAAGCGAATTCTCCAATTCCATCCTCGGCTATTTCATCCTCATAAAGAGTAGTCATTATTCTTTTAATCCATACATCTACGGGAAAAGCTCCATATTTACCCATTGAAAAAAGAAGGATACAGTGGGCAACCTTGTCCCCTACTCCTTTAAGTTTTTTGAGTTCCTCTGAAGCTTTCTTATATCCCAGTTCATTAAGAGAATAAAGCCATTCCCTGTTATCCGCAATATGTTTTGCAGCAGCCAGTATGTATTTGTCCCTGAATCCCACCTTGCAGCTTCTTATTTCATCCAGATCCGCTTTCGCTAGTGATTCAGGTGTAGGAAAGGAATAATGCTTCTTCCCTCTGAAGCTACCTATTTCTTCTCCATATTTAACAGAAAGGTTTTCCACTGCATTTTTTATCATGGGTATCCTATTGTTTGCAGATATTATAAATGTTATGAGGATTTCCCATTCATCCTGGTTGAGTATTCTTATTCCCTTTCCAAAATTTATGGCGTCTTGCATGTTTTCATCAATATTAATATGAGTT
>JAUVAG010000245.1 GCA_030591825.1 Dethiosulfatibacter sp. | reverse complement strand
TGACATGCTGACGGAGTAGGGAACATATTCATTTATTATATGGACAACCACTAAAATTTATAGAAGGTATAACTAGGAGGAAGAAATGTTAGATATTAAAAGAATTAGAAACAACCCGGAAGAAATCAATGAACTACTAAAAAGGAGAGACCCAAATCTCTCAATAGACAGGGTAATAGAACTTGACGAAAAAAGAAGAGAAATATTAAAAAAAGTAGAAGAAATGAAAGCAAATCAGAACAAAGTGTCAAAGGACATTCCAAAGCTTAAGAAAGCTGGAGAAGATGTGACTGCAACCCTTGCAGAGATGAAAAAGCTTTCAGCTGAAATAAAGGAACTTGATGTGAAGGTAAAGGAAGTTGATGTTGAAATAAGAAACGAACTTCTCTATATACCAAACACTCCAAATCCAGAGGTTATAGTAGGATTTACAGAAGACGATAATAAGGAAATTAGGAAATGGGGAGAGCCTAGATCATTTGATTTTGAAATAAAGGCTCACTGGGACATAGGAACAGACCTTGAAATACTTGATTTTGAAAGAGCTACAAAGATTACAGGAGCAAGATTCTCAATGTTTAAGGGAATGGGAGCAAAGCTTGAAAGAGCCTTAATAGGATTCATGCTTGATCTTCATACGGAAGAACATGGATTTACAGAGATTTCACCTCCATTTATGGTTAACAAGGAAAGCCTTGTGGGAACAGGACAGCTTCCAAAATTTGAAGAAGATATGTTCAAGATTCCACAAAAGGACTTCTATCTCATACCGACAGCAGAGGTACCTGTAACAAATATCTACAGGGATGAAATACTTGACGAAAAAGACCTTCCAGTAAATATGACTGCATATACTCCATGCTTCAGATCAGAAGCAGGATCAGCAGGAAGAGATACAAGAGGTCTAATTAGGAACCACCAGTTTGACAAAGTTGAAATGGTTATGCTTTCAAAACCAGAAGAATCTTACGAGCTTCTCGAAAAGCTTACAGGATACGCCGAAGAGATACTTCAGAAGCTCAACATACCTTATAGGGTAATAGAGCTTTGTACAGGAGATACAGGCTTCTCAGCAGCAAAGACATACGACATAGAGGTATGGATGCCAAGCTATGGTAGATATGTTGAAATTTCTTCATGTTCAAACTTTGAAGACTACCAGGCGAGAAGGACAAATCTTAGATACAGACCTTTAAACAACGGAAAGCCTCAATTTCTACATACTCTTAACGGATCTGGACTTGCAGTTGGAAGAACCTTTGCAGCATTGGTTGAAAACTTTCAGAATGAAGATGGTACAGTTACAGTGCCTGAAATATTGAGACCGTACCTTGGAGGAAAAGAGAAAATTGAATTCTAGAAACAGTATTAGAAAAGTATCATTAATTGTTGCAGTACTGCTTCTTTTAAGTATTACTGCAGCTTTTGCTGAAATAGATGTAAGCCAGGATATCAGATCTGCCATAGTAGGTGACATGGCAACTGGAGAAATATTCTATGAATACAATTCCGATGAAACTGTTGAGCTTGCCAGCATTACAAAGCTTATGACCTACCTGCTTGCAAGAGAGGCAATAGATGCTGGAGAAGTGTCTTTTGAAGATGATGTATATATTTCAAAAAATGCTACTAACAGCGGTGGAAGCTCTCTTTATCTTCTTTCGGGAGAATCATTAAAACTTGAAATTCTTATGAATTCAATGCTTATAGTGTCTGGAAATGATGCTGCAGTAGCCATTGCAGAGCATGTAAGTGGGAATGTAAGTACATTTTTGGAAGAAATGAATGAAAAAGCAAATGAACTAGGCATAACAACAGCCAGATTTATCAACCCAAACGGAATGCCCATAGACAATGAGGAAACAGACCAGAACTTTATGTCTGCAGAAGACATATTCAAACTGGCCAGATATATACTTAAAAAATATCCCGATATTACACAAATAACATCACAGCTTAAGGTTGTAATACCTGAAAGAAATTTCGCGAAAAATGCATCCAACAAACTTCTTGTAGAACTGGAAGGAGTTGACGGATTAAAAACTGGGTATACAGACAAGGCTGGATTGTGTCTTGTTTCAACAATACCATTTATTGACGAGGAAGACAGCAATAAAAACAGAAGGATTATAGCTGTTATTATGGGAGCCCATAGTGAATCCGACAGAATAAACAAGTCAAAGACTATGCTTGAATACGGTCTATACAATTACTTCATAGAGAAAATAATCAACAAGGACGACATAGTTGAAGAAATAATGGTTCCAAATGCATTTGATATGAATCTTGAAGTTGTTGCAGCGGAAGACTACTACAAGCTTGTGGAAAACGAAACAACATTGAGGACAGAAAACATATACAACGAAGAGCTAAAGGCTCCAATATCAAAGGGAGACACTGTAGGTAAAATGGAAGTCTATCTAAATGATGAAATGATCAAGGAAATACCACTGAAATCAACAAGGAATCTTGAAAAGGCTGGATTTTTCACTAGAGTATTCAGGTATCTTTCAAATGTACTAGGAGTATAGTACAACCTTAACGAATAAATAAAACTAAACAGTCAGCATTAATATTGCTGGCTGTTTCAATGTTTAAAGACAATATGTATCAATAGACGAGGTTTTTTATGATATTAGCTACAGTAGTAAATTCGGTAATGGTAATGGGTTTTCTTATAGCCATAGGATTTTTACTTGTCAGGAAGGGAATAATAACGACTGAAGTGGAAAATGCATTTACCTTCATGCTACTTAACATTGCAATACCTGCACTTGTTATCAAATCATTCAATATAGAATATTCTCCTGAAAAGATGGAACTTGGACTTAAGGTACTTAAACTTTCATTTCTTTTTACAGTGGGTACAATAATTTTCAATCACCTTATAATTATCAAGGTGAAGAACAAGGGCAAGAGAAAAGTCATGCGTTATACCAATGCATTGACAAATTGCGGATTCATGGGATTTCCTGTGGTGTATCAGGTTTATGGATCAGAGGGAACCTTCTTTGCCTCCATGTTTTATGTAACGGTAGTATTATTCATGTGGACCTATGGAATGTCCATATTCTACGACAAGTTCGGAAAAAAGGAACTTAAGGGAATGATTCTTAATCCCAATATGATTTCAGTCTACATAGGTTTATGCATATTTATATTTTCTATAGATATACCTGTTCTCGCTGAAAAGATGATAGATTCCGTAGGAGGAATCACAACACCATTAGCCATGTTTATAATAGGTGCAAGAATTGGAAGGGTTAAGCTTGCGGATATGTTCAATGATATCCTTGTATATTTTTCAACCTTTATGAAGCTTGTGTTTTTCCCCTTGATTATGATAGTAGTGCTGTCATTTATTGAAATGGATCCGATAATGGAAGGAGTATGTCTCATATACGCTTCATTGCCTCCTCCTGCAATAGCAGTGGTAATAGCCAACCGGTTCGACTGTGAGGTGGACTTCACATCAAAAATTGTAGTAATGACTCATTTGTTTTCACTGATTACAATACCTTTGATGTTTGCAATTTTTGAACT
>JAUVAG010000296.1 GCA_030591825.1 Dethiosulfatibacter sp. | reverse complement strand
CAGAAGGTAGCCTTCCTTCAATACCCGTATCACTTGCAACTGAAAAAGAACAGATAGACTTCATAATGGAAGCCCTAGGTGAATTGGCAGATCAAGATGAGAACATCAAGACTACACTTCACAAGATACTACCTGTAGCTTACGGAATCTATGGTACAGTAAAATCCATGGACCTTGCAAAGGCAGTGGATTTAAGTCTTGCTCTTAATCTTGAAGCAATAAGGGGAGAAAGAGGCGCCTTTGATTTAAGACTCCATCATATATCAAGACCATTCCAACAACAGGAAAATTCTGCAGAAAACACTTTAAGAATACTTGAAAACACTGAATTTGCAGATGACAAGGGCAGATTTGCCTTTGGATATGACACTCATCCAAGATGTCAGGATGCAATATCATTTAGAGCAGCACCACAAACTCACGGCGGTGCAAGAGATGCCCTTGATTTCATGAAAAAAAGCATTGAAGGATATATGGAAAGTGATTTAGACTTTTCCACTCAGATGAGATATTCAACTGACATGGCTATAACAGCACTTGCAGGCTTTGGAAATATTTCGGAAAGAAGAACCTTCAGACTCAATGATTACGATTTCTCATATGGACTTCCTACAAATCTCATATACAAGTATCCCGGATACAACCACGGTTTTGTAGTAGTTCAGGCAGTAGGTACAGCAATACTTGGTGAACTTAAGACACAGGCACTTCCTACAAGGGCCACTCTAGACGATAGACTCAACAAAACCCTTGCTTTTTCATCAGCAAAAAGAGTTGTTGACTCACTTGGACTATTGTCCAAGATAATCATGATTGAAACATTCATGTCATGTCAGGGAATCGATCTCGTAAAAAAAGTTCTTCCAGACCTTAAGCTTGGAAAAGGAACTGAAGCCGCATACAATAAAATCAGGGAAAGTGTAAAACTAGTTGAGTCAAACAGATACATAATACCTGAAATGAATGAACTCGACAGAATGATATTTACTGGCGAACTAATCTCAACTGTTGAAAATGCAGTTGGAAGTCTTAAATAGGAGGAGTTATGAATAAGGAAATTATTTATATAAACGGACACGACCTTGACATTGAAACTGTAGTCAAAGCCGTTATGTCCAAAATTATAGAAGTGCAACTTGAAACAAAAGCAAGGGAATTCTGCACACAGACAAGAAATCAAGTCGATAAATGGCTTACTGGAGATGCTCCCGTAGTATATGGAATAAACACTGGACTAGGAAATATGAAGGACACGGCACTTCCTCCTGAAGAACATATAAGATGGAACAAGACAATACCATATCCACATGCAGTGAATATTGGAAACCCACTGGATGAAAGCATCACAAGAGCAACACTGCTTATCCGGGCGAACGTCCTTGCAAGAGGATATTCAGCAGTTAGGCCTGCCCTTATCGACAGATACCTGGCAATATTTAATTCTGGAGTGTCTCCAGTAATGCACGAGCTGGGCTCAACAGGACTGAGTGATCTGGCACCACTTGCAGAAATGGCAATGTTCATAGCTGGCTTTAAGGAATCAGAGGCATACTACAATGGAGAAATCATCAATGCACAGGAAGCCTTCAAAAAAGCAGGACTTGACGAAACATTTGAATTCGAATGCAAGGAAGTACTGGCTACAATGAATGGCTCAACTGTAACCCAGGCAAATTCTGTTCTTACCTACGACAAGTTCGAAAAACTTTTCGACAGTATTTCCCAGGAAATGAAGGACAAGGACGAGAACCTTTACCAGTCAATGACGAATACAATAGAATTCATGAAATTCAACCTTAACAAGGAAAACAATGTTACCTGCGACAATCCAACACTGTTTGACGATCAAAATGGCGGATTCGAACCAGTAATGGGCTGTAACTGTTCAAATACTCAGATAGGATATGTAATGGACCTTGTTCCCGTAATAACATCAGACATTGCAAAGTTCATATACAAGAACTGCGATGATGATGCGGTGGAAAAGGCTGCAAACATCATAAACCTAATTGATCAGCTTGCAATTCCTGCCACAGCAGACAATATAGCTACGAAGGCAGGTCAGGAAGACCATGTTGAATTCAGCTACGGAGCAGCAAGGAAAGCTAGAAAAGCTGCAGATTTGCTGGAGAGCATCATATAACAAAAATACATCAGATGGTAGGAACAGACCCTGCTGTCTTTTTTACAATTTACTCCTTAAATCCATAGAACTCCATGCACCTGAGCATTTTAGTTCCATATTACCTACTTGTACGGTATACTTAGAACAAGTTACAGCAATAATCAATGGTAAGAGAATTCTAGGTCCGGGACAAGACATACGAGAAGTCCAAAATGCTTATGAAGCTTATGAAAAGCTGCTTGAACTTGATCCATATAACATCAATTCATTGCTTATAGCCCATAGACTCCTGATGAATGATCTTACGAAAGAATCAGGGAAATTCAGGAGCGGTGGTGTAGGAATATTTGCAGGTGAACAGTTGGTTCACACGGATATATTGAGATGACAATACCAGACAAACCTAACAGTAGCAAACAACGATATATGAAAGTTAAAGAGTAATAATCATAATCATACTAACAACAACTATTGTCCTCACCGAGATAAATGTTCGTTGCATTTATTGTTATAAAGTGCAAGGTAAATTTAGATTCGTAATATATAGGCTCTGTTTGTAAGTAATGTTGGTAATCATCCTTGCTATATGTAAATATAAACTAATTATGTTCATTTTTACATTTGAATTTACTTGAATTTAGTTAGATATCTTTTAGCTCTTTTTTATAATGCATACTAAATAAATATAGCTTTTCTAGTTCTAAAATCGATAGTCTTAGTAGTCGTATGAACTGTAGCTGAATTTAATAATAAATCTTTAACTTTTATAATATCGCGTTCATTTTTTAATAGCTGTAGCCATTTAAACCAATGAACATAGTTTGATAAAAATTTTGTTGAAACACCCTTAAATGGTTGTATCCATTGTTTTAACTCGCTATGCATAGAATTAATATGTT
>JAUVAG010000007.1 GCA_030591825.1 Dethiosulfatibacter sp. | reverse complement strand
CAATTGATGCCATTACTACTGGATGTGTTGGCGTTATCATATTCCAGTAACCGTCTCCAGACTGAAAAGCTTGAACAGCTACTTGTCTTGTCATACCAATAATATCGGCTATAGATACCATTATTGGTGTTACAACAACTGCTTGGCCACTAGATGATGGAATTACAAAATTAATGATACCTTGAATAAAAAACATACCCCAAGCTGCAAACACACTGTTTAGATTTTTGAGAGGCATAGCCAAACTGTATACAATGGTGTCCATTATTTGACCATCTGTAAGAACTACTAGTATGCCTCTAGAAACGCCTACCAACAGTGCTGCTCCAGTTAATGCTGTTGCACCTATAATGAATTGATCTGCAATTTCATTTAAATTTCCTTTAAATGTTATTAGACCTATGATAATACCCATTATTGAAAACAGTGCACATATTTCTGCAAAATACCATTGAAATTTAATTACACCAAAGACCAAAGTCAGTATTGAAACTACTAATACAACAAAAACTATTTTTCTTTCTTTTGTAAACTCAAGTTCTTTTATCTCTTGTGCATTATTATTACTATATTCAATACCGTAGATATAACTCTTAGTAGGATCTTTTTTGATTTTTTTTGCATAACTAAGCGTGTGATGAATAGCTAGCAGTACAGATCCTATTAATAAAACTGTTCGTAAACCTATTCCGGAAAAAATAGGTAGTTCAGCAATGGAATGAGCAATGCCTATTGAGTATGGATTAATAGGTCCAGCTGAATAACCTGCATATGCACCTATTAATACTATAGCTACTCCAACTATTCGGTCATAACCAAGAGATAATGACGCCGCTACCAAAATTGCAACAAATGGCAATGTCGACTCAGACATTGCAAAACTAGCTCCTCCAGCAGCAAAGGCGGTTAGTGTAAAAATGATAAATAGATACTCTTTTCCAACAACTCTCTTTATTACTTTATTTAATCCTGCATCAATTGCACCACTTCTAACTACAAGAGAAAATACTCCTCCAATTATAAGGGTTAGGGCAATAATGTTTGAAGCGTTTACTATTCCTTTATATACTGATGATAATACTTTCCACGGTGTAACAGGTGATTGTTCTACGTAGTCAAAGCTTTCTGCTACTATTATTGTTCTACCTGTTGCAGCATCCTCTATTCTATCAAATTGTCCAGCTGGAACAAAATATGTTAGTACTGCAGAAAAAACAATCATACACAATAAAAGCACTAATGTATTTGGCATCTTTAATCTTTTCTTTTTATCTTTTTTTACTGATAATTCCATTTTTACTCCTCTTATATAGTGAATTTAAATACATTTGTTTACAATCAAATTACAAGGGCTGTTTTCAATTTTTCCTACTTACAATTATAACTCGCCTCCTGATTTTTTGAATAGAAACAGTTGACACAATAATATTTTCTCTTAAATACTTGAATTCTTTAGGGAACATCTCCTTAACTTTGTAAACCGTTTCTGATTTAGCATACAGTTCATCTCTGTTTTTGATTTTTGCACTAGCATTCAAATAGTCTTGATTAAAAAATCCACTGCCTTTACCGGCATTTTCTTCAATATAAACTTTATGTCCTCTTCTTACTAATTCTTTAACTACACCAGGTGTAGCGGCAACTCTAAATTCGTTATTTTTTATTTCTTTAGGGTATTCCAATAATCATTACTAATCCTCCTAATTGTTTTTCAAATAGTTATAATGCAATATTCGTGCCAAAAAATAAAAACCGCTAAATGTGTAAAATTAGCGGTTTCATAGTAAGGATTTTGTTAACAATGTATCAATGGACAAGTTTTTGTCGGTTTCGTCAGAAAACATATATTAAAGCGACAATAATTTGCCGCTTTAATATATGAATAGACAAGTTATTGTCGTTTGTATTTAAAAATATCGATCTCAAGTTTGTTTATTTTGTATTTTAGAGTTTGTCTTGGTATTTTCAACAGTTTCCCAGATTCAGTGATGTTTCCTCCTGTGAAGGCAAGTGTTTTTATTATCAAGTCTTTTTCTACTCTGTTGACAGTTTCGCTTAAGGATAAAAAATGCTCCTGAACATTTTGATTTTTTTCAGGAATGAGTTTGCTTTTCATGTAAATAGGCAAGTGATTAAACTTTATTATATCCTCATTGATTATGCTTACTGTAGATTCAATAATATGTTTTAATTCTCTAACATTACCGTTCCATTCATAATTCACAAAATAATTCATAAGCTGTCTTGAAACACCACGGATGTTTTTGTTGTATATTTTATTATAGTGGTCGATGAATGTATTGATATAAATAGGTATGTCTTCAATTCGTTCCCTTAAAGGTGCTAGTCTAATAGTTGCACTGCTGAACCTGTAAAACAAGTCTTCGCGTAATACCTTGTTTCTTATTGCTGTTTCAGGATCTATATTCATGGCTGCAATAATTCTAACATTTATCTTTATTTCCCGAGGGGATCCTACAGGACGAATTTTTTTATCATGCAAAACTCTTAGAAGTTTTGCTTGTAGAGAAATCGGCATAGAGTTGATTTCGTCAAGAAACAAAACACCTCCATCGGCAAGTTGAAAAAGTCCTTTTGTATCTTTTGCACCTGTATAGGCACCTTTTTCAGTACCGAACAATATTGACTCGAATAAGGTTTCGGGAATTGCTGCGCAGTTTTGTGCTATGAATTTACTCTTGTCTTTAAGGCTTTTTTCAACCATTGCATTTACAAAAAGTTCTTTGCCAGTCCCTGTCTCTCCATATATCAGTACAGGATTTTCATGGAATGAATAAATTTTTGCTTTCCTTATGCTTTCATTGATGGAGTTATTGATAGAGATTATATCATCAAAGGTAGTTATATCAAGATTTTCATTTGAGAGTTTTGAATAATCTGTTTGTATCTTGTTGAGGCTGCTGTTGTTTGTATTTTCTATCGAGGTAATATCCTGGGATAATTCAACTGCGCCTACAATTTCACCTTGCTTAATTATGGGGATGGTAATGTTTTTTGTGTTGAATACATTCCCTTTTTTATCCGAGAATTTTTGATTGTTCTTAATAATTACTTTATTTTTATGAATACATTCGTAAATAGAGCTTTCAACTCTATTTATATTGGGAAACATCTCGAAAAAGTTTGAACCTTCATAATTATTGTGAATTTTTTCCTTTATGTTTTCATCGAACCTTGGGTTGAATCTTAAAGTATGAAATATGTTAAAATATTTATCAACAATCATTACCGAATCTATATATTTTAATTTGAAATCACCATGTTTTATCATTAGATTTTCTCCCGTTTTGCATTTATAATAACATATATTCTAAAAATTTAGGCTCTGTTCGTAAATATTGTTGATAACAAGGCATAATAATCAAGATATAAAAAAACCTCTCAAGTATCCCTCGTTATTGTAAATATAAAGCAAATAATAATAGAAAAATACTCGCTTCTTGTCCGCAAAGAGCAGTATTAAATAAAGATAGCTTTTCTGTCTTTAAAATCAGCTACCGTTGTAGTTTTATGAACTGTCGACGAATGGAGTAGCAGATCCTTGGCTTTAATAATGTCCCGTTCGTATTTAAATAGTTGCAGCCGATTTTCGAACAGAATATCCATTGATCATGCACTTGGCATAAAGAAGCCATTTTTCAAGTGGTTTCTTGCTATTGTAAGCTGGAGAAGAAGTGAAATCAGCGAATGTCTTCTTACAAGAATGGCAAAGATATCTTTGTTTTCCTTGAGACTTGCCGTATCTACATATGTCGTGACCACCACAATGAGGACAAACTCTACCTTTACTAAAACGATGCTCTTTAATATCAGATTCTACATCTAAGGCACAAGAACCAAACATAAGAATTTCTTCGATTGCATCAATGATAATTTCTTTATCATGATTGCTCAACTTATTGATATCACTCAATATAGAATTAAGATTTGTCATAATAACTTTCACCACCTTTTAAAGATGTTCATATAGTTAGTATACCCATAAATGCTTGTTTTTAATCTTTACCAACAACGCTTACTAACAGAGCCAAAATTTAAAACAAAAACCGCGCATCTCTCGAAGTGGCTTACCTTTATTGTTCCAAAGTCTTGTAAAACAGTACTGCACTAAAGGATATCACCATAACTCCAACTATCCTTACAATGTTAACTATTGCAGCCTTTCCCTTAAACATGAATATGATTCCTATTATGAGACTTATGCAGGATATTATGAGCTCGTACTTGTCCGAATAATCCTGGTCCTTCAATATGAAGAACAACTTGTAGATACCAAAAGACAGCAATCCAAGCCCGGATATTATCATTACCAGCTCGGGAAAAACCAATATGAGTAATCCTATAAGTACTCCTACCAGGAAGAAAGACCTGTCCCTTCCCCAGATTGTACCTTCAGTATAATATATTCCAAAACCACAGAATATGGACAAAAGCACTCCAACGACTCTAATGAGTCCTATGCCTATGAATGATGGAAAGCTTATGAGGAGAAGTCCTACTAGAAAAATAGTCATGCTGACTATTCTCAGGACCTTTGTACTAGAATTTATTTCAAACTTTATCATTTTTCCCTCCTAGTTTTATATCACAACATTAGTTGAGTTGATTCATGTGTTATTTGATATATAAACGGTTCAATTGTATATCCGATGTTATATGAATCAGGACGAAACTTGGTGTGAGATAAAACTTCATTAATTATAATATCACAACATTAGTTGAGTTGATTCATGTGTTATTTGATATACAAACGGTTCAATTGTATATCCGATGTTATATGAATCAGGACGAAACTTGGTGTGAGATAAAACTTCATTATTTTTCATACATTACTATTATTTAATAGTTTTCGTGTAAATGAACGATATTTTGATGAAAATCAAATTAAATATGCTATAATATTAAGATAATTTGATGGTTGTGATCTTATGAAAAGAAATATTGTAAAATTAAAAATGGAAATATTGTTTGGGTCCAATAATTATTATACTATAAATATCAGTGATTGTGAAAACAATATTGAAATTGGTTTTGATACTGAGGAGAAGAGGCTGGAAATGGAAGAGGTTCCGGGGAATTTTGTTTATGATCTTCTTAATAGAAATCTTTATCAGTTCAAGAAGCTTCTTCACAATAAACGGCCCAATACCTACTATCCGGGCTTTATTCTTGAGTTTTCTATCTGGGATGGAAAGGACACTGTTGCCTTTAATGACCGAAGCAATATAATTGTGGTGGACAAGAGAAATGGTAGTGACTTGATTTATGTTACCGAAAAAGCAAGGGAAGACATTTGCGCCATATATATAGATGGAAGCTTCAACGACGAGAAAAACAAGGGTGCCTACTGTGTGATTATAAATCACAAAGACGGTAGCTACGAGCATTTAAACGACAAGTCTCATGTCATTGGAAGCAGTCAGATGGAGCTTGTAGGAGCCATTGAGGGTCTTAAAAAGGTTGTGGATGAGAGCGAAGTACGGATAATAACCGATTCACAGTATGTGAGAAAGGGTCTTACTGAGTGGATAGTAAACTGGAAGCTCAACGACTGGCATACTGCAAATGGAACAAAGGTGAAGAATATAGAACTCTGGCAGGAGTTTGCCAGTTTGACTGACAATAGATATATAGAATTTGAATGGGTAAAGGGTCATTCCGACCAGTTTGAAAATACCTTGTGCGACCTTTATGCCAAGGACAAGATGAGAGAGGTAGATTATATGAATGCAGAAGTTTTATGCTTTGGAACAGAAATACTACATGGAGACATTGCCAATACAAATGCGCAGCATATCTCAAAGAAGCTGGCAGAAATAGGAATAAACGTATTTTACCATTCTGTTGTGGGAGACAATCACAAAAGGATGAAGGAGGCCTTTGAGCTTGCCTTCAGCCGTGCGGACCTGGTAGTGTGCACGGGAGGACTTGGACCTACACAGGACGACATAACAAAGGAAATCCTTGCAGAACACAACAAGGTTGAAATGGTTTATGATGAGGATAGTTACAACCATGTAAAAGGACTTTATGGAAGACTCAACAAGGAAATGCCGGAGAGCAACAAAAGACAGGCGTATTTTCCCAAAGGATCAAATATCCTTAACAACAATAATGGAACAGCGAACGGATGTCTAATGGATATTGATGGGAAAGTTGCTGTTCTCATGCCTGGACCGCCAAGAGAAATGTTTCCAATGCTTGAAGAACTGGTTCTTCCATACCTCATGAAATATTCCGACGGAGTCATATATGGGAAAAAATTCATAGTTACAGGACTTGGGGAATCTACAGCTGAGACTATGATAATGGATCTTATAGAAAAACAGACCAATCCCACGATAGCAACCTTCGCAGGAAAGGGAAGGGTGGTCTTGAGGGTTACTGCAAAGGCTCCTACAAAGGAAGATGCTGTAGCGCTTATAAAGCCTGTTGAAAAGGAAATATTTAAAAGAATGGGTGAAAATGTATATACTGCCGGATCAGATAATATAGCAGAGCATTCGGCGAAACTTCTACTTGAAAACCAGCTGACTGTTGCAGTGGCTGAATCATGTACGGGAGGAGAAGTTTCTTCAAAGCTTATAGATTTTCCGGGAATTTCATCTGTCTTTCTTGAAGGATTTGTTACATACAGCAATGAAGCAAAGATGAGAACACTGGGGGTTCAAGAGGAAACATTGAAAACCCACGGTGCTGTCAGTGCTGAAACTGCAGAAGAAATGGCAAAGGGAGCCGCTCTTAAGGCGGGATCGGACATTGGACTTTCCACTACGGGAGTTGCAGGTCCTTCAGGTGGAACTAAGGAAAAACCCGTTGGTCTAGTTTACATAGGAGTTTACTATAATGGGAAAACCCAGGTTAGGAAGCTTAGTTATCCGGGTCTCAGGGCAACAATAAGGGAAAGGTCCGCAAATTCCGTACTTGATTTAATGAACAGGGTTATTAGAAAAAGTATGAACTAGAGTAGAGGTTGTTGTATGAAAATTAAAATACTTGCAGTGGATGACAATCTCAATCAGTTGAGATTGTCATCGATGTGGACATAGATGAAATGAGCGGTGTGGAACTAGGGAAGAAAATTTAAGGAATTTATTGATAGGACAGTCAAAAACATGATTTGAGATGAAAAAAAACAGCCATTTCCCGTCGTTTAGGACGTTTATCTTGTCGTATAGTACAAATCTATTGTCAAGACAGCTGTAAAGTGGTATATTTTAGTCAAGCATAAATTACCAACGGGAATTTAGATTCAGGGATAAAAAAACACTTTTATTATAACAGATTGAGGTGTTTTTTTATGGGGCATTAATGAATTATAGTTTATTAGTAAAAGGGGTATGAAATGAGAAAGATAAGTTATAAGGTGGCGGATTATTTTGTTGAAAATGATTATATGAGTATGGAAGATTACAGTAGGATAGTATATGGTATTGATGTGCTTAAAACTGCAGTTATTCAGTTTGCAGTAGTTTTAACAGCCGGACTGATATTCGGAGATATTCTGCTTGCTCTGTTTTTTTTCATTGGATTCGGTCTGGTAAGGACCTTTGCCGGAGGATTTCACATGGATACAATATTCAAATGCTCTTCGGTAACATTGACATTTATGTTTATATCAATGTTTGTTTCGGAATACATATACTATTTCGGAAACATTTATATAATAAATACAATTCTAATGATGGTGTCACTTGTATTATACATAAGATATGCACCTGCTGAAAACCACAACAGAAGTTTGAACAGCAAGGAAAAGTTGAAGTTTAGACAGCATTCCATACTCGTGGTTCTTTTTCTTTACATATTGATAGTATGTGAGTTGTTGTTCGTTACCTGGCATGACAATTATGCAACTGTCATGAACCTTGGCATGATGTTTGAAGCACTTACGCTTCTACCGATTGAGATAAAATGACATGTACATTGTTTAAAGTTGTCAATTGGCGAGTTTATACTTGAATTTTCCACTAGCCTTTTCGACCTGGCAGCAGTATTTTATCTTATAACGAGGAGTTATGAAAAAAGGAATCAAGGAAATATAGTGGATATGGCAGGAGTCGTGCTCTTTACTCTTTTAATGGTAATGATGAACTTTTACTTTGGACATGACAGCCTTTTGGCTTCTTTTATTCCTTTGTTTGGTATTTGTATAGTTTCAAGGTATTCATATAAAGTTAAGTTCATAAGATTTCTTCTTGTAATGCTCTTGTTCATTGCATATCTTGTAGTTATTGAACTTATTGTTATTTCTTTTCTGACAGGATATTATGGACTTAATCAGAGTATCCTTATGGAATATAATATATACAGGATATACTATGGAATAATAAGCAAGTCTATCATATTGATACCAATTTATCTAACTGGAAAGTTTCTTTCAAAGGAAAAGATTGGGTTATCACCTACTGTCATTATGACTGTGGTAATTCTACTCATAAATTTTATATCGGGCATGTTTGGACTCAAGCTATATAATGACAATTCATTTCTTTCGGAAAATGGCATTTCTCAGTTTGTTCGTCATTGCTTATACCAGATATATTCTGAAGATTGAAAAAAAGAATATCTTCATTGAAGCTACTGAGAAGGAATATAAAAACATGGCAGATTATATGGGTGAAATTGAAAATCTTTACAATGATTTGAGATCCCAGAGGCATGACTATATAAACCATGTTGAAACTATCAAGGGGCTCATCTATAACAATGATATAGCTAAGGCGGGAAGTTATGTGGGAGACTTGATTTCTACGGAAGTCAATGAATCGAAAAGACTTAGTATTAGTAACAGTCTGGTGAATTCCATAATAAGCTACAAGAAGAGAATTGCTGAGGAAAAAAACATCGGATTCAAATACGATGTGAAAATACCCTCAAAGCTTAGTATTGAAGATATAGACATGACAATAGTTCTCAGCAATGCACTGGACAATGCAATTGAAGCATGTGATAGACTTGAGGACAAAAGGTATATTGATGTTTATATGAATTACGGAATGGGAAAGCTCAAGATAAAAATCAGCAATGCATTTAATGGAGAGCTTGTAGAGGATGAAAAATGAAGGATTTGAGATCTAGATTTTTTAATGCGAATTTAATAAATATGAACATTTTTTCACTTTAAATAGTTAGTCAAATAATGTACAATATCTATAGTCGGGAATTAAAGGAGGTAGAGCAGACTAGGTCTGCGAGACGATATGAATAATAAAACAAAGATAATAATTGCAGTAGTGGTCGTTGTGGTCATAGGAGCAGGTATATTCTTCATGAGTGGAAACAACACAATGGCGAATATGACGGCTATGGAAAAACTTGAAGCATCAATGGAGAAGCAGGTTGAAATCAAGAAGGTTGATATGGATATGACCATAGGTCTTGGTTTTGATATTGACGAAACAGTTGAAGGTGTCGATACCTCAATGTTAAATGTAATTGAGGACATTGAATTTGTCTACGATATCAAGGAAGACATTTCTGATGTTGAGAATTTCCTTCTTGAAGGACTTTTTTCTGTAATGTACCAGGGAGAGACTTCAATGGACATGAATTTCTTCATGGACGGGGAAAAGATGGTTTTCGGTATTCCTTTTCTTTATGAGAATCCTTTCTACATGACTTATGAAGGGTATGCAAGACTCATTGAGAAGACTATCGAAATGAGTGGAGAAACAGCAGCTGCTCCTGAATTTACTTTCGATATGAAGAAAATCATGAAGGATTCAATCGAGTTTTCTGAAAAGTTCTATTCACTTGAAGGCATAGAAGGTGCCGAGAACTTTGATGGAGACAAGTACAGAACAATGATGGAAGAAGGATTGTCCGGAATTCTTACTGAAACTGAAGCTTTTGATGTTGAAGTGGACAAGGAAGGCGAAGTTTCAACAATCAAGTGTGACGGATTTATGCTTACATTCAATGAAACACAATTTATTGATTTTGCACTTCCAATTCTTGAAGAGGCAAAAACTGATGAAGCACTTAAAAACATAATCATAGCCAAGACACAAGAATATTTTGATTTTGCAATTGGTGTATATGGAGAGGATTTCTTCAATCAGCCTGGAATGGATGATCCATACGGAGAGATAAATGAATTCATTGAAGAAATCAAAACAAACTATGAAATCAGAATCGGTGAGATGACCACAGAACTTCAAACTCAGAGGGAAAGATCTGAAAAGGAAACCTTTGTAGTTATAAACAAAATCGGACTAGATTCAGACGGAGAGATGAGATATTGGGACATGTCTCTTGACTTGAACATTGAAGCATTGGAAGAGCTTGAATCAGTAGCAATGGAAGGAATTGACGGAGCTGTAATTCCTGAAATGAGCAATCCTGAAGGAATCAAAGGTGTTAATGTTTCTATGGTATATGTAATAAACTCAATAAATGAAGAATTGACATTTACTGATTACTCAACTGTAACTGAAACAGGTGTTGATATAGTAGCTTTGGCTGAAAATCCAGATTCTCAAGAAGCACAGTCTTTAATGATGCAGATTATGGGAGCAGGAATGCAGGAAATGGGAACAAACCCATTACTTCAAATACTTTCTCAAAACATGGGACAGGGAGTATATTAACAAATTATGAAAAACTGTATTTATCTCATATGGTTTAACTTGAAAAAAATATTTTCAGACTACAAAAAGATTGCAGTAATATTTCTTGTTCCCCTGGTTATTCTAGGGGGAACTGCAGTGGTTTTCAACAAGGACAACAATATTGACAGCCCGACAGCTAAAATCAAATTAGGAATTGTTGACCTGGAAAAATCTTCCACGAGCAGTATGCTTCTTGGAACCATTATAGAGGAAGAGACACTATCCAATCTTATGGAATTTGAAAACATGGAAGAATCAGATGCAGCCGAATACTTAAAAAACAATAAAATAACAGCTTATATTGTAATCCCGGAGAGTTTTTCTACGGGATTACTTAATATGGAAAATCCTCCCCTGAAGCTTTGTAGTAACGGAGAAAATATGTTTGAATTTCTCATAGTTCAGAAAACTGTTGAAGGATTTTCAAAATATGTGAATTATGTTGAAATCTGTACATCAGCAGAGTATTATGCATTAAGGGATATGGGTATGTCCCAGGATGATGCAATTGATGTCAATGAGGATATTTCATATACACTGATATTCAAGACACTGGGGAGAAAAACTTTCTTTGAGACAGTGCCTGTGTACAACTTTCCCTCCGTGTCATCTTTTGTATATCATGGAATATCCATACTTGTACTACTTCTTTTCTTCATGGCCACATTTTCTTCAATGGAAGTCATTGAGGAGAGGGATTCGAATATTACAGTAAAGATAGGTATGGCGGGAAAAAGTGTCTTTTCATACCTTTTTTCAAAATCTCTTGCGTATTCCATTTTTAACTCCTTCTGTATGAGCGTGTTTATACTTATATTCATAAGAGTTTCGGGAATTGTTTTGAATCTTGGGGAGGTCATTGTATTTCTACTCAGCACTGCATTTCTATTGAATTCTTTCTGGATATTGACAGGAGCACTTATCAGGGATAAAAATGGTTTCACAAGCATTTCATCAGTATTTAATGTAATGATAGCTTTTGTGGGAGGAAGTTTCTTCCCAGTAGTTCTGTTGCCATATTCAATTAGCAGATTTGCAGGATTTTCTCCAAATCTTCTGCTGTCAAAGATACTTGTGAACATGGTATATGGAAATATTTCAATGATGGAGAATCTTGTTATGGTGGCAGGTTTTCTGGTTTCAGGACTTTTGATGATTATACTGTCTTCAATATTGGTTGGAAGGAGTGAGTATAAATGATTGAAATAATAAAGATAAGAATAAAACTCTTCTTTTCCAGAAAGACACTGGTGGCTCTTTTCGTAGTTTTCCCCCTGCTCCTTTCCCTTGTTTCCCTAAACTTCCTGGGAAGTGATGACGTGGAAATAAAGAGTAGAATAGGAATAGTGGATGAGGACAAGACCGAACTTTCTGAAAAACTTGTAAAAAGGCTTCTTGAAGATGAAACTCTCCTAGCAGTTACACTTGAAGGAAACATGGCAATGAAGAAACTCCTTAACGAGTCTGTTACTGGCCTTTATACCATTAAAAAGGGATTTTCTGAAAATATAGAATCAGGTGAAGCTAAAAGTCTTATCAAGGTGGAATACCTGTCGGACAATTATATTGCTTCGGGTGTGACAGACATCATAACTCCTTATTTCCTCTATGATGTGCTGAAGAGCATTACGGAAAAGGAAGTTGTGGAAGTTTTGCAGAAATATGAAAATCTTGACGGTGATTTCAGTGAAATATTTCAGAAGAAAATACTTTACTATGAAAATATGGACGATCTGGAGCTTGAGGTCATTACAGATACGGTAAAGGGAGAATTTGACAAGCCCTTATATTCTCCTTCAAAGGAAATCCTCATAAGGTATCTTGTAAGCGTAATGCTGATTTTCCATCTGGTTTCGGCCTTTTATCAAAGCATGGCACTTTACGAGGACAGGGACGGCAGGATTATTGAAAGAATAAGAATGTCAAGAGTTAGTAGTGTAGGATATTCGGCTGGAAACATTGTTGGCATAGGACTTATGATATTTGTCATTTCGACACTTCAGTTTTTATTATTGAAGGTGGTCTTTTTTAGTCATCTGAATATTTTTATTGTGTTAATGGATCTTCTTATATATTCAATGTCAATATCCGTCCTTGCAACAGCTCTTTCCCATATATTCAGAACGAGACCGGATTACCAGATGGCTGTTCCCTATCTTGTCATAGCCATATGGCTTCTTGGAAACTGGATGTACAGCGGCGATATCCTAAGCGTTAGGATTCCCGAAATGTTTTCATTCATTCCGGGAATGGCTATAAAGGATCATATAATATCATCATTCTTGAAGAGGGAAATCAGCATTGATACTACAAGGATTATAAAGGAACTTGTTATACAAACGGTATTGATATTATTTATTATTTCAATGAATATT
>JAUVAG010000254.1 GCA_030591825.1 Dethiosulfatibacter sp. | reverse complement strand
TTATAAACAATGAAAATGGGAATAGTAGGTCTTCCAAATGTTGGAAAAAGTACCTTATTTAATGCAATAACATCAGCAGGAGCAGAATCAGCAAACTATCCATTCTGTACTATAGAGCCTAACATAGGCGTGGTTTCAGTGCCTGATGAAAGACTTGATTTTCTTGCAAAGGTCAATGAATCAAAGAAAATAATACATACGGCAATGGAATTTTATGATATAGCAGGACTTGTAAAGGGAGCAAGCAAGGGCGAAGGTCTTGGAAACAAATTTCTTTCACATATAAGAGAAGTTGCAGCAATTGTACATGTTGTAAGATGTTTCGAAGACGATAATGTCACTCATGTAGAAGGTAATATAGACCCTATAAGAGATATTGAAATAATAGATCTTGAACTTATACTTTCAGACCTTGAGATGCTATCGAAAAGAAAAGAAAGACTTACCAGGAATTTAAAGGGAGATAAATCTCTCGCATTAGAACTGGACCTTGTAACAAGGATTGTAGATAGTCTTGAAAACGAACAACCAGCAAGGAAAATGGAATTTACAGAAGAAGAAGAAAAAATGGTAAGGCTTTTAAGCCTCATTACCTATAAGCCCGTGCTATATGCAGCAAACATAGACGAGGAACATTTGGTTACAATGGAAACAAATCCTCACGTTCTCAAGCTAAGAGAATATGCTGAAGCTGAAAATTCTGAAGTTATAACACTTTGCGGAAAAATCGAAGCGGAAATATCTGAACTTGATGAAGATGAAAAACACGAATTCCTACTTGATATGGGACTTAAGACTTCTGGTCTAGACAAGCTTGTAAGTGCAAGCTACAAGCTTCTTGGACTTATTTCATTCCTTACTTCCGGACCTCAGGAAACTAGGGCATGGACCATCGAAAGAGGAACAAAGGCTCCACAGGCTGCCGGCAAAATCCACTCCGACATAGAAAGAGGCTTCATCAGAGCGGAAGTCGTTGGATTTGACAATCTTAGAGAAATCGGCTCAATGCAGACCATCAAGGAAAAAGGAATGCTTAGACTTGAAGGCAAGGAATATATTATAACAGACGGTGACGTTATACTTTTCAGATTCAATGTTTAAAAATAATTGAATCCATGATAAACTTAATATTGAAATATAAGAATCCACTATTTATGGTGGATTTTTTATTTATGAAACTTATTCCAACAATTCAAGGCGGTGTAACAATGGCATACAATTTAAGCGCCATCCAAAAAACTCTTGATGACATAACCAAGGCTATAAAAAGTGTAATCAACGTTGATGTAACCATTGCAGACAGTAACCTGACAAGAATCACAGCATCAGGCAGCAACATAACAAGGGTTGGAGAACAGATATCAAAAAAATGCGTGTTCTCGAAATCCCTGGATTCAATGGAAAGCTTTATCATAGAAAATCCACGTGAAAATATAAGATGCATAGGCTGCGATAAGAAGACAGAGTGCAAGGAATTTGCACAGGTATGCTGTCCTATAATAGTACATGGACAGGCTGCAGGAGTTATTGGCCTTATAGCATTCAATGAAGATCAGAAAAAAAGGATCGTTGAAAATGAGATAAACCTTCTTGACTTTCTCAAAAAAATGTCAAGCTTAATAGCATCCAAGCTCATTGAACAGGAAAGTACCATAAGAATCAAAAAACTAGCAAATGAACTTGACACAACCATGGACCTCATAGATGTCGGAGTAATATATACTGATGAAAAAGGAAAGATAGAAAGAAGCAACAAGACAGCACAAGAATATTTCAGCAAAAGCAGCATATCCAAAGGGACAACCATAGAAACTATCATTTCACTTTCTCCTGTCGGAATTATTGACAATGTAAAAAATAAAAGCTTCAACTATTCAAAACATGACAGGAAGTTCCACGGATTCTACTCAATACATCCCATTATTTACGACAATGAAACAAAGGGTTATGTATTTACAATAACTGAGCTTGAAGAAATGATCAGTGTTTTCAGCAATATTGCAGGAAAATCCAGAGAAATAGCCTTCGACAATATTATCAGCGAAAACAAGGAGATGTTAAATGTAATAAACCATGCTAAACAATTTGCCAAAGGTAACTCTTCCGTTCTAGTACAGGGAGAAAGCGGTACGGGAAAAGAACTCTTCGCAAGAGCCATCCACAATCAGAGTCCACGTCGCGATTCCCCATTCATTGCGGTAAACTGTTCAGCTCTTCCTGAAAACCTAATCGAAAGCGAGCTTTTCGGATATGAGGAAGGATCTTTTACAGGAGCTAAAAAAGGTGGAAACCCAGGCAAGTTTGAACTTGCTGGAAAAGGAACAATCTTTCTTGATGAGATTGGCGACATGCCCCTTCACCTTCAGTCAAAGCTTTTAAGGGTTCTCCAGGAAAAATCCTTCACCCGTGTTGGTGGAAACAGATCAATATCAATGGACGCAAGGGTAATATCAGCAACAAACAAGAATCTTGAAACAATGGTTGAAGAAAGAGAGTTCAGAGAAGACCTTTATTTCAGACTCAATGTCATACCAATACATATACCTCCCCTTCGGGAAAGAAAAGACGACATAATGATATTGTCCAATGTATTTCTAAGAAAATTCAGCAAACAATTCAACAAGGATGTAAACTATTTTGAAGACAGTCTTATGGAATTCCTAATAAACTATACCTGGCCTGGAAATATAAGAGAACTTGAAAACACTATGGAATATCTTGTGAATATTACAGATGGAGACCTTTGCAGAAAATCAAACCTGCCAAACAGATTGAAGCGACATTTTTCAGGTGTTGAAAATACCGGTAATGAAATCAACAAAAAAGAAGAACCAAAGAGTATAATGACAATAGAAGAAGTTGAAAAGCGTGAAATAGGTAAGGCGCTAAAGGTCTACGGCAGAAACAGCACGGGTATAGATAAATCTGCTGAAGCTCTTAATATCGGAAGAGCCACCCTGTACAGAAAGATAAAGAAATATGAATTGTAAAAAAACATGTATCATTTTGATATTTATATCATTTTGATACATGTTTTTTGGTTTTTTTGTATCATTGTGATACTACGTTATTCTTTATCCGTATATAACTGTTGAAATTCCAACAGTTCATCTTTTAATTTTGTTGGCATGATACTTGCTGTATATATTCTTATAAAAAGAGTGCACCTTACTCAAAGGAGCTAATATCATGAATACTTCAATTACAAAAAATATGGATAATATACTGAAACTTCTAAGAAATGACGTAAAACCTGCAGTGGGGTGTACTGAGCCTGTCGCCATTGCCTTAGCTGCAGCAGCAGCAAAATCCGTCCTTACAGGTAACATTGATGATGTAAGTGTAAAACTAAGTCCCAATATCTATAAGAACGGAATGAACGTAGGAATACCTGGAATAGATAGAACAGGCCTTGATGTTGCCGCTGCCCTGGGTGCTGTAATAGGTACTCATAAGAATGGTCTTCAAATTCTTGGTGAAGTAA
>JAUVAG010000244.1 GCA_030591825.1 Dethiosulfatibacter sp. | reverse complement strand
AGAGCTAGAGGTGCTTAATCCGGAAAACTTGAAATAATAGAGGTAACAATGTGTTGAAAACAGATTTGCATATACATACATGGGCTTCAGATGGAACTTGGAGTCCTGAAATATTAATTAGAAAACTGAATGAAGAAAAAATAAAGATATTTTCCATAACGGACCATGACACCATTGAATCATCCGAAGAAATGCTCAATCTTTTCCTTGAGAAGGAAATGAAGTTTATTCCAGGTGTCGAGGTTGCAACTACCTATAATGATAGGGAATACCATTTGACTGTCTATAATTATAACAAGACATCGGAATTTATTGATTTGATTAACTGGAACAATGAAATAAGGCTTGATTACAATTACAAGTTCTTGGACTTGATGTCGAAAAGGCAGGATAGTGTTAGTCTTAATGATTATTTCGACAATTATGTGGAAGACAGGACAAAAGGTGGTTGGAAGGCTCTAAACTATTTAATAGACAAGGGTATTTATGGAACCATCTTCGATTATTTCGACGGTCTCAAGGAAACGGACTTGACGCTGTGTTTTAAGAAGCCTGAAGAGGTGATTGAAATAGTTAAAAGGGAAGGTGCTTCAGTTTTTCTTGCTCATCCGTCATATTATTTCAGAGATGGTGTCATGGGTATTGAAGAACTTGATTTCTGGAAAAATGCTGGAATAGATGGAGTTGAATGTTATACTCCATATGCTCCGGATAAGGATAGAATAGATTACTACAAGGACTACTGCATCAAGAATGATTTGATGATATCTGGAGGGTCAGATTGTCATGGTGATTTTCTAACTAGAAAACTTGGTTGTCCCGACATTAATGTTAAAGATTTGAGAATAGACAGTCTGGTTGACATGACAGAGCTGTTATAACAGTAAACCTGGAGGTTTATATGGATATTAAAATAGATACACATGTTCATACTATTGCAAGCGGTCACGCCTACAGCGTATTGAGCGATTATGTAAGGACTGCTGTTGAAAAGGGGATTGAGATGTTTGCCCTTACTGATCATGGACCAGTAATGCCTGGAGGACCACATCTTTATCATCTGGCAAATCAGATCGCTATTCCAAGAGTAATGGATGGTGTTGAAATATTAAGGGGTGCTGAAGCAAACATAATTGATTACGATGGTGAAATTGACATACCTAATTATATACTTAAAAGACTTGATATAGTACTGGCAAGCCTTCATCCCCCTTGCTTGGAGTCAGGGTCCATTGATGAAAATACAGCGGCCATAACCAATGCAATAAAAAGCGGCAAGATTGACATAATAGGTCATCCTGGAAATCCTGCTTTCGAAATTGATATTTATAAAGTTGCTCGGTGTGCTAAAGAGTACAATGTTGCACTGGAGATTAATAGCGGGTCTTTTAGAGGCAGTAGGATAACTAGCTGGGATAATTGCGTGAATATAGCGAGAGCATGCAAGGAGGTAGGAACCTTCGTCACTACGGGAAGCGATTCCCATGTACACTGTTATCTAGGCGAGTTTGGGAAAATCTACAAGATATTTGATGAAGTTGATTTTCCAAGAGAACTGGTAATAACTGAAAGCAAGGACAAGTTAAAAGAATTCTTAAGTAAGAGAAGATAGGTGAGTTATGATAGAAATATATGTGGATTTAATAGGATATCCCAAGGTAAGGGCAGACGATAAAATTGTGAAATTTTCTTTTAAAAAGGCAGAAGGTATATTTTACATGCTTCTCCTTGACGGTCAAATGGAGAGGGTCAAGCTTTGTTCGTATTTCTGGCCGGAAGCCAATGAGGATATAGGTAAGAAGAATTTAAGAAATGCAATCTACAGTATCAGAAAAGTTTTTGGTGCTGATATTTTTGAGTCTTCAACAAGGGCGTTGATACAGATAGACAGAAGCATGGTGCATATAAACGATTATGAAAGAGTCATGTCAGAGGATGTCGGGTTTCTTGAAATACTACTCGAAAATGACATGATAGACATTTTCGATGATTTTTATATTCCTGATTTGCTTGAATTTGATCAGTGGATTAGTTACAAGAAAAACTATTTTAAAGAAAAACTGAATGATTATTTCAGCAGTATGCTTAACAATCAAACGATTTTAAATTCCATTAAGATAAATATATGCAGGAAGCTCATTCAGAGCGATGAATTTGATGAAAAATCTTATATTAAGCTTATAAAACTCTACAAAATGGAGAAAGAATACCAGAAATCAGTTGATGTTTTCAATAAGTTGGAAAACATCTTGAAATCCGAGCTTTCCATAACGCCTTCTGTTGAAGCTGTAAATCTTATAGAAGGAATACTTCATGAAAGGCAAAAAAAGGATGAATCCAAAGAATTAGGCATAGTTTCAATAGGTCGTGACAAGGAATTCAATATACTCATGGAAAAATTCGATATTTTCAGAAATAGTGAGAATACTGGTGCTGTACTGGTTAGGGGAGAAGCAGGAATAGGAAAAACAAACCTTGTAAATAATTTCATAAACAGTATTTCAAGGGATGAATATGTATTGAAAATCCAGTGTTACCAACTGGAACAGGGATATTATTATGAATCCTTCAGGAGCGTTATGGAACAGATTTCATCCATAATCAGAGAAGAAGATATTCGGGTTCCCCCACACACAATGTCTGCACTGGCAGCCCTATATCCATCATTTGGAATAGACTATGACATACAAATGTACATGGAAGAGGAAAGGAACTTCAGCATAATTGAAAAGGCTGTATTAAATATATTTTCCATACTTGGAATCAAAAAAAACATTGTTCTTTTAGTTGAAGATATTCATTGGATAGATAAAATGAGTCTTCAGATTTTAAAGACTCTATTGTGTCAGAATACAATTAAGATATTTTCTGTAATAACAACAAGAAATGTCATGAAAACCGATGTAAGCAATCTGATCTATCATGTTAAATCAAGAAATCTAGTGAATGAAATAGTTCTTGATAGATTGAACGAGGAACTTACGAGAGGATTAATAAAGCATTATGTTGAAATTGAAAAGAACTGGCAGGATTATATTTTTACTGAAAGTGAAGGCAATCCTTTATTCATAATGGAATATATTAATAATATACAGCAGAATAAAGGTTTTGACATATTGAGCTCAAAAGCTGGAGATGTAATTAAGAGTAGGATAATAAATCTTCCTGTAGAATCGAGAAAGATTCTAGAAATAGGCTCTATATTCCTTGACTATATAAACCTTGATGCTCTTGAAAAAATAACAGGCAAGGGGAAAATTGATCTTATAGAAATAATCGATGACCTTCTTGAAAGAAACATACTGGTGGAACAGAAAAGTGGAAAGAGTAATTTGGAATTGCACTTTACTCACAACAAGATAAAAACCTTTGTGAAGAGTGAAATGTCTTATTCAAAGAAGATACTCTTGAATAAAAGATTTGCAGAGTATTATGAAAACCACCTTGGAGGTTATTTGAATCAGGAACTTTATCCAAGACTTTCATTCCATTACGGCGAATGCAATATGAAAATCAAGCAATTGGAATACAGACTTAAGAGATTTTCCGGTCTT
>JAUVAG010000057.1 GCA_030591825.1 Dethiosulfatibacter sp. | reverse complement strand
CGGCCTTACCTTCTTTACATCCTTTTCAAACACTATCATTCCCTTGTCATCAAGACCAATTGTCAGTCCACTTGTAGCTTTTAAATCTTTCATATATTGCCCCCTGTAATAAATATTAACAATGACTATACTAGTTATGAAAACCATAGAATAGCATTAGTTTTGTTGTGATTTATTTACCCGTGAAATAACCCTTTATCGCAAAATTACTATTTTGCGATGTTCTTAATACTGTTCTTAAATTCCACTATTTTACCTGCTTCTCCTTGGTTTTCCGGCTTGTATTCCGGTACCAGAGTTTGAAGTATTGTTCTAAGATTTTTGCCGTTTTTGGTGTCTATATTGTCTCTTAGGTTGTCCAAGTGATTCATCAAATGTCCCATGTCCGTGAAGTATGCCTTTCCTATATATATCTTCTTGTGTGTTGTCTGCTTTATTCCCTCGTCGTTTAGAAGAAGCTCTTCGTAGAGCTTTTCTCCAGGTCTAAGACCAGTGATCTTTATGTCCATGTCCTCATAGGGTACAAATCCCGAAAGCTTAATGAGATCCTCTGCAAGTGTAAGTATCTTTACAGGCTCTCCCATATCAAGAACAAAAATTTCTCCCCCTTCAGCCATTGCTCCAGCCTGTAGTACCAGCTGGGATGCTTCAGGGATTGTCATAAAGAATCTGATTATCTCAGGATGTGTAACCATTACTGGTCCGCCTTCCTCTATCTGTTTCTTGAAAAGAGGTATTACACTTCCATTGCTTCCAAGTACATTTCCAAAACGCACTGCAACGAATTCAGTTTTGCTCTTTGTATTGAATGTTCTTATGATTATTTCACATATCCTCTTCGTGGCTCCCATTACATTGGTGGGGTTAACAGCCTTGTCAGTGGATATCTGAACGAATTTTTCTACATTATATTTGTCTGCAGTCCTTACTAGGTTAAGTGTTCCGAAAATATTGTTCTTTATAGCCTCGTGGGGACTGTCCTCCATAAGTGGTACATGCTTGTGTGCTGCAGCATGGAAGACAACTTCAGGTCTGTATTTATTGAAAAGGTGGTTAAGCCTGTCGGCATCCCTTATGGATCCTACCTTCGCTTCAAAATCAAAGGTTGTTTCTTCCATGTTGTGAGTCCACTTAAGTTCCTGCTGAATATCATAGAGTCCGTTTTCATTGATGTCTAGAAGTATAAGCTTCTTCGGACTGTACTTGGCTATCTGTCTTGCAAGTTCGGAGCCTATTGATCCTGCTCCTCCAGTTACCATTACAACCTTGTTTTTTATGAAGTTGTTTATATTATCGGTATCAAGGTGTATCTCTTCTCTTCCAAGAAGGTCTTCTATCTGTACTTCTCTTAGTTTTGAGATGTTCAGATTTCCATCTATGAGTTCATATACTCCTGGAAGTATTTTAAGCTTGCAATCAGTCTTTTTGCATTCTTCTATTATGCGCTTTATTTCATTCTTCGCTGCCGAAGGCATTGCTATGATTATTTCATCTATATTTTTGTTTATTGCTATTGATGTTATGTCGTGTCTGTTTCCCTCTACAGGTATTCCGTTAATATTCTTTCCTTTTTTCATTGGATCATCGTCTATTATTACTACAGGCTCTCCCTCCTGGAAGTTCCTGTTTTTAAGCTCCTTAACAGTCATTATGCCGGCATCTCCGCCTCCTATGACCATTATCTGCTTTCTCTTTACGTTGCTGAAAACATTGCCGAAGGTTCTGTATCTTCTGAATACCCTGTAACTCATTCTGAGTCCGCCAAGGAGCATCATGTCAAATACTGCCGTAAGTATGTATATGCTTCTAGGCAATGCAGCCTGTACGAAGAACATATAAGCGATGAAGGCTATGTTTGCAGTAATGACTCCAGCTACTACCTCCATGAGTTCTTCTATTGATGCATATTCCCAGAGGCTGTTGTAGAGCTTGAAAAGATATAATACTACAAGCTTTATGAGTATTATGCTGATTATCAGCTTTCTAAGTACGACCAAAAAGTCCGCTGGAACCTGTCCGTCGAACCTTAGCATAAAGGAAGCTATTATTGATATTGTTAAAAGGACTATATCTGCTGCTATGAGCGATGAAGTTCTTATTTTTCTTTTCATTTTAAATCCCCTTTGAGTTGCGATTCATTTATTTCCGCATTACAAAATAAACACCAGAGAGTATACTGTGTGTAGTCCATTAGTTAAGTTGATTTTGTCATGGAATGAACCTGAATGTAATTTTTCCCCTGTTACCCTTTTAATTGCTTGTGTTTAACCCATTAATAATATATTCCATTGCATTATATACCCTGAAAAATCAATTGTAAAGAATTATTCCTGTTTATATTTGATTTATTTAAAAGTTTTTCTCACAATAATAAGTGTTGGATGACCTGCCCACCTTTTCCAACATATCGTTGCCTACCATCTCATTCAAAATATACCTCGCTCTTCGTTCCTTGACCTTAAGGATTTTGGTTACTTCATTTGTCGTAATCCTTCCATCACTTCGTTTAAGGTAATCAATAATCTCTTTTTCCTGCACTGTGTACTCAGATTTCTTGTTCAAATTTTCATCATGATAGAAGTCTTTCCTAAAAAGATTGACATTAACAAAGTCACCCTTTTCCTGGATTTCAGGCTCCTTTAATCCAGCCGCCTTGCATGAGGACCTGATTCGCTTTATGCCCGTACCCCACTGTTCTATATAGTTCAATTCTTTTAATACCCTTGCTATTGTCTTGTTTCGAATTTCTGACCGACCTTCAATGATATCATCCTGGGTTATTGTATTGGGGAATCCACCAGGAGATACTATATTAAGGATGTCATCATATACTCCAACCTTTATATCCCTACCTCTGTTCACATAGTCCCTGTGAACCACTGCATTGACCAGACTCTCCCTGATCGCTTCAATGGGGATTTCATAAAAGTCCTTTCTCTGCAACCCTTCTATTTCACTTCTCAATGAAATATGATTCTTGATGAAATTCTCCGCATCATAGAGCTGAGTAAAAACATCTCCCTCATATTCCTTTCTGTCAATGAAAACTTCCATGGTGGTCCCTTTGAACCTGCTGCATTTAATTCTGCAATGTTCATACATACCCAAAATTACAAGCAACCCATTTGTAGGATAGATTACTCCATTCTCTTCTCTGACGAGCTTCAAATTCTTCATGACATTCATATCCATGCTTTTCCCATGTTGTTCAAACTTTTCTTTAAGAGATGTCAGGTCAATTGAATCAAAATCAACTTCGTAATTGCTCTCCTGGTCGAAACTGGAATTGCCTCTCTGTCTTTCCAGATCTACTATGTTATCTAGACCGGCTTGTCGATTGGTTGCTCCTATGCGAATATATACACCTTTATTCCTACCGTATTTTTTCAAATAGTAAGGCAACAGATTCCCTCTGAAAATCTCCACCACAAGTACAATCTTGTCATTTATTGATTTCGTATATATCTCAGGAATTATGTTTGAATAACAGTAATCGTAAATTATAGAAGCTATCTTGTCCTGCAATTCGAAAACATCTGTTTCTTCATTGATCCCTATAATTTCACAACTGTCATTTACACCAAATACGATCTTACCTCCGCTGGTATTGGAAAACGCAACAACAGTTTTAGCTATTGATTCGTTATTTGGAAACTTTTCTTTGAACTCAAGAACCTTGCTTTCGCCACCATTTATTTCTTTAACAATACCCATGTCTACTCCTCTTAATATCTCCAACAACTTCCGGCGTGCCTCGGCATTCTCCGGCATCTTCCGGCATTAACTTAATTCTATAGCATTCCTTTCAACATGTCAAACTATCAAATATGGCTTTCCAGTTCTATTTTCCGTAAAATTCCCTAACACTTGAAATAACTTGTAGGCAGTTTTCTTCAGTCATTCCGTAGTACATTGGCAGCCTCAGGAGTTTTTCGCTTTCCATTGTGGTATGGTTGTCCTTGCCGTGGAACCGTCCGTATTTACATCCTGCAGGAGATGTGTGCAAAGGTATATAGTGGAATGCAGAAGCTATGGTTTTCTTTTTTAGACAGCTGATGAGTCTAGTCCTCTTGTCAATGTCCTTGCATTTGATATAGAAGAGGTGAGCGTTATGACTGCAATGTACCGGTACAAAAGGCAGTTCAATGAGTCCTCTTGTCTGAAGGTCATCAAGTCCTTTGTAATATCTGTTCCATGTATTGAGACGGTCATTGTTTATCCTTTCCGCCACCAGTAGCTGTGGCAGAAGGTAGGCTGCATTCAGTTCACTTGGAAGATATGAGCTTCCCATGTCAACCCATGTATACTTGTCAACCATTCCATTGAGAAAGTCTTTTCTATTGGTTCCCTTATCCCTGATTATCTCAGCTCTTTTAATATAGTTTTTATCATTTACAAGGAGAGCTCCTCCTTCTCCCATGGTATAGTTTTTGGTGTCATGAAAACTATATGCTCCGAAGTGGCCTATGGATCCAAGTTGTTTCCCCTTGTATGTCGCCATGATTCCCTGGGCGGCATCCTCCACTACACCTATTCCGTATTTTGCTGCAAGATCCATTATAATATCCATCTCGCAGGCTACACCTCCGTAATGGACAGGCACAATGGCTTTGGTCCTTTTAGTTATAGCTTCCTCTATTAGGTTCTCGTCCATATTCATGGTATCTGGTCTTATGTCCACGAATACTATTTTTGCCCCTCTAAGTACAAAGGCATTCACCGTCGACACGAAGGTAAAGGAGGGAGCTATTATTTCGTCCCCTTCTTCTATGTCCAAAAGAAGTGCTGCCATTTCAAGGGCATGGGTGCAGGATGTGGTGAGAAGTGCCTTTTTGGTGCCGGACAATTTTTCAATGATCCTGCTGCATTCCATGGTAAATTCGCCGTCTCCGCTTATCTTCCCATTCTCTATGGCTTTCTTCATATATTCGATTTCATTGCCCTGGCTAAGGGGCTTATTGAATGGTATCATCATATCTTTATCCTTTTTCTAATTTTTTCCTGCAATGTCTTCATCATGTTTGTGTTTCTTAAATACAGGAAGTATATGAGTACGAAGTACACAATTGCTCCTGCTCCAACTGTTGAAATAAGTTTTATGACCTTTATTATACTTGTTCCTGATGTTATATATAATAATGAAGACATTGATTTAACCACTAGAGCCATAGGTACCGATGCAATTATGGATTTCACCATTATTGACAGTATATTTTTATATTCAATTTCAAGATTTTTATTCTTTAGCAGATAAATCTTCACAATAACACTGAGGGTTGCAACTATGCTGGTGGCAAGAGCCAGTCCGTTGTGTGCCATATATCTCACAAGGATAAGATTCAGTATTATATTTAGTACCACTGCTGCCATTCCAATTTTCATGGTTGTCTTTGAATCCTGATATGCATAGTATACCTTGTTGATAAACAGTCCCATACCTGTTGCCGCTATTCCCAGTGAATAGTAGAACAGTGCCGAGGATGTCATATATACCGCTTCAGCATTAAAGGCTCCCCTTGAATAGATTACGTCTACTATTTCATGATTTAGGGTAGTCAATCCTGCAGTTAATGGTATCACCAGTATTGTTATCATGTTCATTGAGTAGGTGAACATTTTCTTTAGCTTCTCTTTATCGTCCTTCACTATCCATTCGGAAAATGATGGATAAATGACAGTTACCATTGCTGTAATAAAAAGTCCGTTTATGGCATACCTGGTCTGTGCCGCATAGCGCAGTGCAGAGATGCTTCCCTCCACAAGGGTGGATGCAAGAGTTCTGTCAACAATAAGGTTAATCTGCATAATTATTGCTGATATCATTAATGGAAACATTATACTATAGGTTGCCTTCAGATATTCGTCCTTTATTTTAAGAGATAATTTTTTACCTGTATCTTTTGACAATGGTAGGTATATTAAAAGTGCTCTCAGTCCATATGCCAGTATATTGCTGACTATTAGTCCTTCCATGCCAAACCTGTCATAGAATATGGCAAGATATGATACTACGACTGCATTGACCAGCATTCCGCCGCTTGCCACTAGAAAGAATCTGTTCCTTGAATGGTTGAAAGCTTCAAAAATGGAATACATGAAATTACAATAAATAATAGGAAGTCCTATTCTAAGATATCTGGTGGTGATAGATAGCTCTTCTCCTGTAAAGCCTACTGCAAATATCTTTACAAGAGGCTTGGCAAAAATATATGCAATGCTTATTACTATAAAGGAAACCAGGGTGAAGAGTACTGCCATATTGTTTATATATTCACCTTCCGTAGTTTTCTTTTCATTTCTTATTCTTGAAAGGATGGGAATTATGGCAGCACTAAGTCCCGCTCCAGCAAGTCCGAAGATCACAGCATAGATGCTGTTTGATACGAAGTATGCATCAGTTGTGAAGTCCGAGCCGAATCGGTATGCTATCATAACCTCCCTGAAGAAGCCTGTGAGCTTGCTTATGGAGGTTATTATGAGTATCCCTATGGTTGCCTTTATCATTGTGTTTTTTTTCATAGTTAATGTCCTTTTGATATTTATCGCTATTTATTATATCACAGTTTTATTGGGACTCTTGACAAGTTCATTAAAGAGTTCAAGGTATTGGGATGATATTTTTCTGAAGTCGTATTCTTCTTCAATGATTCTACTGCTTTCCTTCAGATATTCAGAATCACTTTCCATATTCAATGCCTTTAGTAGATTTTCGGCAAGTCTTTTCTCGTCTTCTGCCGGTCTATAGTAGGAGCACCTTCCATGGGTCACTTCCTTCACAGCCGAGTTGTCAGCCAAAAGGCATGGCACTTCTGAATATATGGCTTCAACAGCAGCCATTCCAAAGCCTTCAAATGATGATATATTTACAAAGAGGCAGGCATTCTTTAGCATTTTGTCAAATTCATCCTTTGGCAGGTATCCTGTCAGTAT
>JAUVAG010000306.1 GCA_030591825.1 Dethiosulfatibacter sp. | reverse complement strand
CAACGAAATATTTGAACTCTCAGATAAACTAACTCCTGGAATGGAAACCTACGGTCTTATATACAATACTGGAGAAGTAAATTCAATAAACACAATAAACAGTGCAAAAGAATATCTTGACTCAAGAGGACTTAAATATGTTGAAACAACAGTTGCAAGCTCTGCTGATGTCCAACAAGCTGCACTTGCACTTGTAGACAAGGTTGACGCAATATTCGTACCAAATGACAGCGTAGTACAAAGCGCAATGGCACAAGTTGCAGAAGCGGCAAAAGAAGCGGGAATACCTGTTTACGGCAGTTCTGCAGTAATGGTGGATTCCGGAGCATTTGCAACAATTAGCATAGATGATACCCAAATCGGTGCAATTTCAGCAGACATGGCCGACAAAGTATTCAAAGGAACTCCAATAAACGAAATACCTGCAATAGTAGTATCAGAATTTACTACTGTAATAAACACAAAAACTGCAGAAACCATAGGAATAGAGCTATCTCAGGAAATTCTTGATTCAGCGGTACTATTAGACAAATAACAGGAGGCAACAAAAATGACTTTAGCAATTGGCTCCCTTCAACTGGGATTAATATACGGATTGATGGCCCTTGGAATCTACATATCTTTCAAATTACTTGATATTCCAGACCTTACAGCAGACGGAAGCTTTACCCTTGGACTTGCTGTATCCGCCGTGCTTACCGCGACAGGCCATCCCATCATAGGGCTTGTGGCAGCTATAGCGGCAGGATGCGTGGCAGGATCAATAACAGGCTTTCTGCAGACAAAAATGAAAATACATCCAATACTTGCCAGTATCATTACAATGAGTGGCTTATACACCATCAATCTATTTATCATGGGAGCCAGTTCCAATGTTTCACTTATTGGAAGCCAAACCATTTTTACAATGGCAAGGAGCACCTTTCAGGGAATAGACTACAGTATAATAAAATCAATCATAGCACTTTTGTTCAGCCTTGCATTCTGGGGACTCCTTGCATTATTCTTCAAGACATACCTTGGGCTTAGTATCAGGGCTACGGGAAACAACCCAGACCTTGTCCGCTCATCTTCAATCAATGTTGATGCTGTTAAAACTATAGCACTGGCTGTATCAAACGGATGTATAGCACTTTCGGGAGCTGTAATTGCACAGTTTCAAGGATATGCAGATATCAGTTCGGGTACAGGCATACTGGTTATCGGACTTGCATCAGTTATAATTGGTGAGGTTTTCATGGGTCACAGATCAGTAACTCTAGGACTTCTATCAGCAATTATAGGATCTACAATCTACAGATTTATCATTGCCCTTGCCCTAAGCACAAGCTTCTTCCCTGCATACGGACTAAAGCTCGTATCGGCGATAATAGTAGGAATAGCTCTTTCAATTCCTGCAATCAAAGAACATTCAGAATTCCGAAAAGCAAAAATGGAGGCTAGAAAACATGCTTAGAATATCAAATATAACTAAAACATTTTCCAAAAATACAGTCAATAAACATACTACTCTTGATGATTTGAGTCTATATCTGGAAAAAGGAGACTTTATAACAGTAATAGGATCAAACGGTGCTGGAAAATCAACTCTTATGAATGCCATAAGCGGTTCATTCTGGGTCAACAAAGGAAACATAAGTCTGGATGGAGATGATATTACCTATATGAAGGAGCACAAGAGGGCCAAATCCATAGGGAGACTGTTCCAGGACCCAATAAAAGGAACAGCTCCAGACCTTACTCTTGAAGAAAATCTTGCCCTTTCATATTCTGGAAGCAAAAGAAAAAACTTCAACCTGGCAATAAAAAAACAGGACAGAGACTTTTTCAAAACAGCCCTTGAAGAATTCGACATGGGTCTTGAAAACAGACTAAAAAACAAAATGGGACTTCTTTCAGGAGGCCAGAGACAAGCCGTTACACTTCTCATGTGTTCAATAGCAAAACCAAAGCTTCTTCTACTTGATGAGCACACTGCAGCCCTGGACCCTGCAGCTGCAAAAAAAGTATTAAACATAACAAGGAATACTGTTAAAAGGAATAATCTTACAACACTAATGATAACTCACAACATTAAATCCGCTCTTTCCATTGGAAATAGAACAATAATGATGAATGCTGGAAAGATAATCCTAGATATTTCAGGAAAAGAGCGTGAGAACATGACCGTATCAGAACTGGTTAAGATGTATTCAATAAAAAGCAACAAGGAACTTGACAATGACAGGATGCTTCTAAGTCAGGATAATCCTGCCAGTCCCATGAAAATCATCAGCTAAATTTTATATCATCAAATATTTCAATTAAAACAAATGCTCCTTGGGTGTAAACTGTCATTATAAGACAATCTACGCCCAGGAGCATTTTATATATTCATTTTATTTCTACAAATTTCTATAATGTCTTTATCAGAAAAATCCAAATCCCCATCAAAGAAATAAATGATATTTCCCGACTGTATAACAACTTCAGACTTGTCATCCTTAAGATAATATCCCCGGTCTGCTTTCCATACTACCTTGTCAACGGGTTTAATATAATCTATAAATTCTATATCTACTTCATTATCATAACCATATCCATAATAGTATTTTTCTTCATCCTTCATAAAATCTTTAAAAATAAAATTCGAAATATTTTCATTCTTCCCTTCAATATAAATAGTATTCACTGAATACAGCTCGTCTTCACCTGCTTTTCTACCCAATGTTTCATAATGATATCTGTATTCTTCAACAAGAATACTGCTTTCATTTCGTCCATGGCTTCTGCCTGCAACTGCATCAGAATTAAAATCCGATAGTTCAAGATACCTTTTTCCCTCATTTGATAAATCCTCTCCTGAAGATCTATCTTTAGATATTACAAATATCATAACTGAACTTATGGATACTATAATTGTAATAGATACTGCAACAAGAAAAAACACCTTATTTTGCTTTCTCGTCCTTTT